>VGPP01000025.1 GCA_016882585.1 Cyanobacteria bacterium M_surface_7_m2_037 | reverse complement strand
TGGCGGTGAAGGGCAACTACGACCAGGTGAATCGCCTGTGCTCGGAAGTGGCCAACACCTACGGCTGGGGCTTCGTGAACATCAACCTGCGCCCCTACTACTCCGAAGGCTCCAAGACCCTCGGCTATGAGGTGATCGAGCAGCTGGGCTGGGAACTGCCCGACCACATCGTGGCGCCCCTGGCCTCCGGCTCCCTGTTCACCAAGATCCGCAAGGGCTTTGATGAATTCATCAAGTGCGGCCTGGTGGAGGAAAAAGCCGTGCGCTTCAGCGGCGCCCAGGCCGAGGGCTGCAACCCCATCGCCACCGCCTTCCGCGAGGGTCGCGACTTCATTACCCCGGTGAAGCCGAGCACCATCGCCAAGTCGATCGCCATCGGCAACCCAGCCGACGGCCCCTACGCCATCGACATCGCCAACCGCACCGGCGGCACCATCGCCGATGTGACCGATGCCGAGATCATTGAGGGCATCAAGCTGCTGGCTGAAACCGAGGGCGTGTTCACCGAAACCGCCGGCGGCACCACGATCGCGGTGCTCAAGAAGCTGGTGGAGCAGGGCAAGATCAACCCCGAAGAGCGCACGGTGGCTTACATCACCGGCAACGGCCTCAAGACCACCGAGGCTGTGGTGGATCACATCGGCCAGCCCTACACGATCGAAGCCCAGCTCGACAGCTTCAACGCCGCCTGGCAGCAGGCCCAGGCCGCCCAAGCCGGCTGATTCTCACCCCCCTTTCCCGCTCCGCATCCATCTCCTCCCGACCATGCCCGTTCAGGTTCTGATCCCCACCCCCCTTCAGAAGTTCACCAACGACGAAGCCAGCGTGGAGCTGGATGCCAGCAGCGTGGACAGCCTGATCGACGCCCTGGATGGCCGCTATCCCGGACTGAAAGGACGCCTGTGCGATGAGGCCGGCAAACTGCGCCGCTTCCTCAACGTGTACGTGAACAGCGAGGACATCCGTTTCCTCGACAACCAGACCACCGCCCTCAAGGACGGTGATGAAGTGAGCATCGTTCCCGCCGTTGCCGGCGGCTGACCCGCGAGAGTGGATTCATGACCCAGGCCCCCGAGCGCAAGCGTCACGAGCAGACCGCCGGCAGCAAAGCTCTGCTGTTCGATTACCGGCAGGCGGCCAACCCGGTGAGGCCTGGGCTCACCGAACCGATCCCCTACCGCGCCTGGGGACCTGAACAGCATCAACAGGGCCCGACAGGCATCCTGCCCCTCGATCTGAGTGAGGAGCTCGGCGTACCGGGTCCCGCCACCAGCCCGGACCTGGCCGCTCATTTCATCCGCATCGAGGCTGGCGAAGGCGTGCGCGCCGCGGCAGAAGCCACCAGCTCACTGTTTTTTGTGCTGTCAGGGGCGGGTGTGTGCCGGATGCGCGCAACCCATGGCAGCAGCGTTCCAGAAGCGGAGATCCACTGGCAGCAAGGGGATCTGTTTGTGTTGCCAGCCGGCGGCACGCCCTTGCTGGAGGCCAGCAGCACCAGCGTTCTGTATTGGGTCCACGACGGCCCCCTCCTCACCTATCTGGGCGTCAGCCCCGCAAGCGCCCGCTTCGAGCCCACCCACTACAGCGGCGCCTGGATGCAGGCCGAGCTCGAGGAGCTGGCACGCCAACCGGGGAGCGGCAACAGCAACCGCGTGAGCCTGCTGCTGGCCAACCGCGATCTGCCCAGCACCCGCACGGTGACCCATGTGCTCTGGGCGATGTTCGGCATCGTGCCGGCCGGGGCCACCCAGGCACCGCACCGCCATCAATCGGTTGCCCTCGATCTGATCATCAGTTGCCAGCCCGGCGTTTACACCCTGGTGGGCACCGAGCTCAACAGCGACGGCAGCATCCGCAACCCCCGCCGCATCGACTGGCAGAGCGGTGGTGCCTTCATCACCCCGCCCGGCCACTGGCACTCCCACGTGAACGAGAGCGGGGAGCCGGCCTGGCTGCTGCCGATTCAGGATGCTGGCCTGCAGACCTACCTGCGCAGCCTCGATATCCGCTTCGCCTAACCCGCGGCCACGGGCAGCGCACGCTGCTCGTAGTGCTCCACCAAAGCCGTGAAGGCATCACCCTCGATCGTTTCGCGTTGGATGAGTTGCTCCACCAGCTCATCCATCAGCTCGCGGCGAGGCTGCAGGAGAGCCACGGCCTGATCCAAAGAAGCGCGGGCGAGCTGCTGCACCTGGGCATCGATGCGGTTGCCCGTTTCCTGGGAGTAGTGGGGCTGCGACCGCAGCCAATCGCGGCCGAGGAACACTTCATGGCCTTCGCCCTCCAGCGACACGGGGCCCAGGGAGGAGAAGCCGTAACGCGTGACCATCTCGCGGCCGATGCGGCTCACCATTTCCAGATCGCCGGCCGCACCCTGGGTGATCTCGCTGGGGCCAAACACCACCAGTTCAGCCGCACGACCGCCCATCGCCACCACCAGCCGGGCCTGCAGATAGGCCTTGCTGATCAGCCCGGAATCGAGCACCTCTTCATCGGGCATCGTGCGGGCGAAGCCGCCCACGCCACCAGCCCGCGGCAACAGGGTCACCTTGTCGAGCCGATCGGCGGCGGGCAGCAGGGTGGTGAGCAGCGCATGGCCGATCTCGTGGTACGCGATCAGGCGCTTCTTGGCGCTGTCCTGCAAGGGGGCAGCGGTGAGGCCCATGGTGATCCGCTCAAGGGCATCGCCGATCGCGGCGTCATCGATGCAGCTGCGCTCACGCCGGGCCGTGAGGATGGCCGCTTCGTTGAGCAGGTTGGAGAGATCAGCGCCGGAGAAGCCCGGGGTGCGGCTGGCCCAATCCGCCAGCGACACCTCAGGGTCGAGAGGCCTTGAGCGCGCATGCACCGCCAGGATCGCTTCGCGTCCGCGCCGATCGGGCAGATCCACATGAATGCGGCGATCGAAACGCCCCGGCCGCATTAAGGCCGCATCCAGCACATCCGGGCGGTTGGTGGCGGCCAGGAGGATCACACCGGAATTCTCCGCAAATCCATCCATCTCGGTGAGCAGCTGGTTGAGGGTCTGCTCCCGTTCGTCGTTGCCGCCACCGATGCCAGCGCCGCGCTGGCGGCCCACCGCATCGATTTCATCAATGAACACGATGCAGGGTGCTTTCTCCTTTGCCTGGCGGAACAGATCGCGCACGCGGCTGGCGCCCACCCCCACAAACAGCTCCACAAATTCGGAAGCCGCCATGGAGAAGAACGGCACACCGGCCTCTCCGGCAATCGCCTTGGCCAGAAGGGTTTTACCGGTGCCTGGAGGCCCCACCAGCAGCACACCCTTGGGAATCCGGGCACCCACGGCCGTGAAGCGCTCCGGCTGCTTCAAAAAGGCCACCACCTCCTGCAGCTCTTCTTTCGCCTCCTGAATTCCGGCAACATCTTCAAAGCGCACCGCCACGGCGGCTTCGCTCGGGGCCACGCGCGCCTTGCTGCGACCAAATCCCATGGCGCGGTTGGCCACTTGGGCGGAGCGGCGCAGCAACAGCGCCAGCCCGCCAAACAACAACAACAGCAACAGCCCATTCGACACCAAGCTGGCTGTGGCTTGGTCCTGCCGTTCATCGCGCACCGTGAGCGGAACGCGGGCCTCCTGAGCCGTGCGCAGCAACAGTTGGTCGTTGCTGAACACCGGCACGGTGACCTGCTTGCCATCGGCGTAGGTGACCTTCACCTGCCGCTGGCCGGGCGAGAGCAACAGCTCCTTCACCGTTCCGGCGCGCAGCTGTTGCAGCAGCTGGGTGTAGCTGGGCTGGGGTGCACGCACCAGGCCCAGATTCACCGGCAGATCAGAGGTAACGCTGCTGCTCACACCGGGAAGAATCTTGGAATTGAGCTTAGCGATTTGACGAAAGGGAAGGTGGCGATGGAAACTCTTGGTTTGGCTGAAATCAAGCGGGATGGCTGTTCCCAAGAAGAAAACGTCCAAGGGCAAGCGCAACCAGCGCCATGCCACCTGGAAGGGCAAGGCTGCCATTGCCGCCCAAAAGGCCCTGTCCATCGGTAAGGCTGTGCTGAGCGGCCGCGCTCAGGGCTTCGTTTACCCCGTGGCTGAGGACGAAACCGAGCAGGGCTGAGCCCAGCGCTGCAGGGCAGCTTCACCGCTGCCCTCCCACACCCACCGCCTGCGGCCATCCAGCACCCGTACATCCGTGGCACGAGCCAGCACGGGGCGCTGATACAAGTCCGGAGGCAACGACTGGAGCGTGGCCTTCACCAATCGGTCGAGGTCAGCTGCTGGCATCCAACCGCCGCCGCTGCGGCGCTGGCGTGCCTCGGCCTGCAAGCGCCAGCGGCGCGGCCAGCACCAATCGCTCGGCCAGAGCATCACCAGCCGATCGATCTCCTGCCAGAGCGGCACATAGGCCTCCAGAGCCTGATTACAACGCAACAGCCAGGCCCGTTCGGCCCCGTTGAGCGGAGGCTTGAGCGGCTGCAAGGCCTGGGAGGAGAGCTGCTGCTGCGGTAGGGGCTGGCAGCCCAGCATCCACCCTTCCAGCAGCAGCGCATCGGCCGCTCCCCGCCAGGGAACAACGCGATCACCCTGGCCGTCTCGCAAGGTTTTATCGAAGCGAGGCAGCTCCAGCAGCGGGCTCGTGCCACGCCGCCATGGCCGCACCCCCGCCAGCAGTGCCACGGGATCGTGGCTGCCCGGCGGAACACGGTTCACGCCGTAAGGATTACCTGCCATCGCGACCAGCCGCTGCTGCCAGGGCAGGTAGGCGTCGTCGATCGAGGCCACCGCCAGCTGCAGATCAGCGGCCGCAAAGCGCTGCTGCAGGCGCCGGGCCAGGGTGCTCTTGCCAGCACCCACCGGACCGTTCAAGCCGATCACCGGCCGGCGACCGCTGTCTCGTTCTTGTTGGCACCAGGCCAGCAGGGCCTCCTCCAGGCTCATGAGCCGAGCTTGAACGCTTCCAGCACCACGGCGTACACCACCCCCAGCCGCAGGTTGTCGGTCACGATCCAGCCCAGCCCGGGCCGCTCGCCCACCAGGCGGGTGCGCAGCCGCACCAACAGCTCCAGCAGCACCACCAGCAGGAACACCACCACCGGCCGCTGGCCCACCCGCTCGAGCCACAGCGCCGTGATGTTCTCGCCGGCGTAAAAACCCAGCAACAGAGCCAGCACCGCCAGGCTGCGCCGCCGCCAACTGCCCCGGAAGCCGCCCAGCAGCAGCCCACCCAGCCGGCGCTGAACAGCATCGAAGCGGGTGCGCTGAAGCGGAAGCGTCATCAGGCCGGCAGCAGCTGCTGCAGATAGGAGAGCGTGACCTGGCCGTGAGGGCAAGCCGGGCCGCGCTGCACGCCATTCGGTTGCTCCGCCTCACCGAGGTGATCGAGCACAACCGCAGCCGCTGCAAAGGCCTCTGGGCCTTCCAGAGCACTGGAGCCACTGCGGGTCACCACTGTGGTGAGGCCAGCTGCTGTGGCAGCAGACACACCGTTGCCGGAATCCTCCAGCGCGATCACACCCCGTGCAGGCAGAGCCAGCCGGGCCAGCGCCAGGGCATAGGCCGCCGGATCAGGTTTCTTGCGCGGCACATCCTCACCACACACCCACAGGGCAAAACAGGCCGCGTGATCGGGCAAAAGCCGATCCAGCAGGGCCTGTACCGCCGGGCGGCTGCTGGTGGTCACGATCGCCTGGGGCAGCCCCGCCTCACGCGCACTGCGGATCAGGCGCTCCACCCCAGGCCGCAAGCGCAGGGCGCCTTGCTCCACCAGGGCGTTGTAATGGCGTTGCTTGGCCTGCTGCAGCCGCT
Source organism: Cyanobacteria bacterium M_surface_7_m2_037 (assembly GCA_016882585.1). GTDB lineage: Bacteria > Cyanobacteriota > Cyanobacteriia > PCC-6307 > Cyanobiaceae > Vulcanococcus. Next base: position 11,021 of record VGPP01000025.1, on the reverse strand, counting down.
CCACCCGCTCCGGATCGGGCGCCACACCCTCCACCTCGCTGAGATAAGCGCTGATGCGCTCGCGGCCACCACTGATGCGCACCAACTGCTGGTAGAGGGCAACATCCCAGCTCCAGCTGAGGCCAGCCTCGGCAAAGGCGTGGTTGAAGGCCACGCGATGGCCCTCCAGCTCGGTTTCAGCGAGGGTGCCATCCACATCCCAGAGCAGCGCAGAGGGCCCGCTCACCATCTCCAATGTCATCGGGTCAGCAGGCTAAGAAGTGGCCGCTGCGGCAGTGCCCCGCAGAATGGAGCTGGTCCGAGCCCCTGCTGTTGCTCCCTCTTCCCTCCGAGCAGCGCTGGCAGTGTCCGGCTCTGGTTCAGATCGATCCCCAGCTGCGCAGCAGCGGCTTGTGTGATCCGCTGCTGGCGGTGCTGCAACGCCGCGGCTACACCAACAGCGCAGCGATCGAGGCCTTGCTCAATCCGCCCCCCGCGCCGGATCCACGCCGCCATTTCCCTGATTTGGGCAAGGCGGTGCAGCGCTTGCGCCAGTCCTGCAAACAGGGAGAGCGCCTGGCCATCTGCGGCGATTACGACGCCGACGGCATGACCAGCACCGCTCTGCTGGTGGGTGTTCTGCGCCATCTGGGCGCACAGCCACAAGCGGAGATCCCCAGCCGCCTCGACGACGGCTACGGCCTCAACAGCGGCATGGTGGAACGGCTGGCCGCAGGCGGCATCCGCCTCCTGGTGACGGTGGACAACGGCGTGGCCGCCAGGGAAGCCCTGCTGCGGGCCCAGCAGCTGGAGATGGACGTGGTGGTGACCGATCACCACACCCTGCCGGAGGAGCTGCCGCCGCTACTGGCCTTGCTCCACCCCGCCTGCACCCCTGAACACTCCCCCTACAGAGGGCTGGCGGGGGTGGGGCTCGCCTATGTGCTGGCCATGGCCCTGGCCCGCAACTGCCGCTCCGAACAGGGGCTGGCGATGGCCCGCGACCTGTTCTGCATCGGCACCATCGCCGACATGGCTCCGCTGCAGGGGGTGAACCGGCGCTGGTTGATCGATGGCCTGCCGGCGCTCAAACGCAGCGGCCTGGCCGGCCTGCAGGCGCTGCAGCAGGTGGCTGGTTTGGAGGATGCGCCGGTGGATGCCGGGGCCGTGGGCTTTCAAATCGCACCGCGGATCAACGCCGTTGGGCGCCTGGGCGATCCGCAACTTGTGGTGGATCTGCTCACCACCGCCGATGAAGACGAAGCCTTGGAGCTGGCGCGGCAATGCGAGCAGCTCAACCGCCAGCGCCGCGACCTCTGCGATGCCATCGAAGCGGAAGCGCGGGCGCTGGTGGAGGCCGACGGCGAACAGCGCAGCCCTTTCCTGCTGCTGGCCCAGAGCCATTGGCACCACGGGGTGATCGGCATCGTGGCCGCGCGGCTGGTGGACGCCTTCGGGCTACCGGTGGCTCTGCTGGCCTCCGAGGGGGATGGTCGCCTGCGCGCTTCAGTGCGTGCGCCAAGGGGCTTTGCTGTGGATGCAGCCCTGCAGGCCTGCAGCGATCTGCTGGAACGGCACGGCGGGCATCCGGCCGCCGGTGGTTTCACCGTGCGGGCCGAGCAGATCACGGCGTTGCATGAACGCCTCAATCAACGCGCCGAGGCCTGGCTGAAGCAGCAAGGTGGCCTGCGCCTTGTGGAACCGGAAGCCCTGGTGCACCTGCACGAGCTCACCCCGCAGTTCTGGAGGCAACTGCAGCAGCTCGAACCCTTTGGCAGTGGTCACCCCGCGCCGCTGTTCTGGAGCAGCCGCTGCCACATCAGCCAGCAGCGGCTGCTGCGCGGCGGCCATTTGCAGCTCACCCTGCGCCAGGGCGATGCGGTGATGCGGGCCATCGCCTGGCGCTGGGGCAGCGACGACAACCTGCCCAGAGAAAAAGAAGTGGATGTGGCCTTCCAGCTGCGGCTCAACCGCTGGAATGGCACCGAACAGCTGCAGCTCGAGCTGGCGGCATTGCGGGCCAGCTCAGGCGATGGCCTGCTGCTGGAGCGCTGCAACCGCAGCTACTGGGTGAGCCGCGAGGGCGAAACCCTGGTGATCCGCAATGCGGCCGGCGAAGAGCTGCGGGGCTCACCAGACCCTGCAGGGGGTTGCACGATGCAGAGCGACCACCCCAGCGGCACCCATCCCTACGTGCAGGCCCTGCTGCAGGACGCCGCCATGGCGATGGGCCTGGCGGCCTAGATCGACGGACGGCAGACAAGCAAAAGCCCCAGATCCATGATGGGACCTAGGGCTAGACGGTGCGATCGAACGCGGGTGCAGCTCAGAGCGCACCGCGGCGGTAGAAGAGGATGAAGATCACGGCAGGGCCGGCAATCGTGATCAGGAAGAGGGCCGCAAAGTTGGCGATCAGATGGAAATCGATTCCCATGGGTGAGCGGCTCTGCAGGCTAAACGGTCGTGCACCAGCCTACGGTCTGCGCTCCCGCCAAACCAGCGCTGTTGCAAGCTGCTGTGACGGGTTGTCACAGCTGGGCCGATGAGCGAAACGCTGCACTGGCGCTGCATCAGCGGTTGTGGATCGTGCTGCCGGCTCGATCCAGGCGAACGCAATGAAGCCCTGGAGGCGCTCAGCCCCGAGCAGCAGCAGCACTATCTGGAGATGGTGGGCCCCGATGGCTGGTGCATCCACTACGACACCGGATCGAGCAGTTGCCGCATCTACGACGAGCGCCCTTTCTTCTGCCGGGTGGAAAACCTGGCTGGCCTGTTCGGAGTGGCCGATGAGGAGGCCAATGATTTCGCCATCGCCTGCTGCCGGCAGCAGATCCGCTGCGAACACGGCGGTCGTGGCATGGTGATGAAGCGATTCGAGCAGGCGATCCGTCAGCCGGCTCCCTGAGATCCGCGCCACCTTCAGCCCCGCCGATGGCCGAACCCAGCGACGAGCCCAAACCCGCCACCAGCCCTGAGGCGGGCAGCTTTGGGGCGGTGTTCCTCACCACCTTCACCACCGTTTTCCTCGCCGAACTGGGCGACAAAACGCAGCTGGCGGCACTGCTGCTTTCAGCGGAATCAGGCCGGCCGGTGCTGGTGTTTGTGGGTGCGTCTCTGGCCCTGATCAGCTCCAGCCTGGTGGGTGTGCTGCTGGGGCGCTGGCTCTCGCGCGTGCTGCCGCCCCAACAGCTGGAGCGGCTGGCCGGGATCCTGATGATCGGGCTGGGCCTGTGGCTCGGTCGTCAAGCCGCCATGAGCATGTTCCCTCTCGTTTGATGGCGTTCCACTGATTGCGTTCAACGCCGCCCCTCAGCTCTCTCACCATGCAGTTGCCGCTTCTGGCTTCCACCTTCGCCACAGTGTTTCTGGCGGAGCTGGGCGACAAAACCCAGCTGGCGATCGTGACGATCAGCGGCACCTCGAGCCGCAGTGGCGCGGTGTTTGCCGGCAGCTCCGCGGCCCTGGTGCTGGCCAGCCTGCTCGGCGCCGGAGCCGGGGGATCCCTCTCGGCCGTGATCCCCGCCGATGCGCTGCAGCTGGCCGCCTCGGTGGGATTCCTGGTGATCGGCACCCGCCTGTTGCTCAAAGCCGGCCAGGACAGCGAGCCCGAAGGATGATCGCCCTCTAGATTGAATGGGTTCGTGCAGTTCCGGGGGCGTTGGCCGTCTCCAGAACCAGGCACCCAGATCGTCGGGGCGTCAAGGCCACCGATGCCCCCTGAACATCATGAAATTCACGGTCGCCGACCTGATCGACCAGCTCCCAGCCCAGGAGCAACGCAGCCTCAGCGCCCTGGAGAAAGCTCTGGGCCTCGCCAGCAAAGCCGATCAGGAGCAACTGCGCATCGCCCTCACCGCTCTGGTGCGCGTGGGCGTGCTCGAAGAAACGGAAGCGGGCATCAGCCGGGTTGAGGATGAAGGGCTGATCGAAGCGCGTCTGCGTTGCAGCAGCAAAGGCTTCTGCTTCGCCCTGCGCGACGACGGCGGCGAAGACATCTACATCCGCGACAACCAGCTCAACCACGCCTGGAACGGCGATCGGGTGCTGGTGCGCATCACCCGCGAGGGCGGACGCCGCCGCTCACCGGAAGGCGGCGTGCAGTGCATCCTCGAGCGCAGCACCACCAGCCTGCTCGCCCAGGTGGAAGAGCAGAACGAGCGCCTGCTGGCTGTTCCCCTCGACGACCGGCTGCTCGCCACGATCGAGCTGCCCGCCAGCGACAGCCAATACCTCAAACCCGCCGATGAAGCGGTGGTGGAGGTGAAGGTGGATCGCTATCCGGTGGGCCAGCTGCCCTCCCAGGGTCATGTGGCCCGCAGCCTGCCGGTGAATGCCGGGCCGGAAGCCGACCTGGATCTGCTGATCACCAAGCACGGTCTGCGCGAGCAGCCCCCCGCCCCCAAGGCCTCGCTGAAAAGCCTTGAGCCGAAAGAGCGCGACGACCTCACAGCCCTGCCCACCCTGCTGCTGCAGCCCTGGAGCAGCGCCGAGGCACCGATCCTGCCGGCGGTCTCGCTGGAGAGCAGCGACAGCGGCCACCGCCTGTGGGTGCATGCTCCAGCCGTGTCCGAACGCGTTGGTTTTGCCAGTGCGCTGGATCAGCATCTGCGCGAGCAGGCGGAAGCCCTCTGCCTGGGCAGCAGCTGGTTGCCGCTGCTGCCAGCGGCCCTCACCAAGGCCGCAGCCTTCAAGCCCGGCAGCAGTGAAGCCGCCCTCTCGGTGGTGCTGGAGCTCAACGCCGCGGGCGAACTCGAGCATTACCGCTTCTGCCGCAGCACCATCAAGGTGGATGCCGCAGTGGATGCCAACGCGCTGCAGGCCCTGGCCGAGCGCAAACCCAAGGCCCGCACCACCCCAGCGGCGCTCAAGGCCCTCAAGGATCAGTTGCCGCTGCTGGAGCAGCTGATTGAGCTAGCCCAACTGCTGCGCCAGCAGCGCCTGGCCAGCGGCTCGATTGATCTGGATCTGGCCATGCCCGCCATCGACGATCTGGGCGATCTGGCCATTCCCGAACCCGACGAGAGCCGCCAGGGTTGGTTGGTGCAGCTGGATCCCGCCACTCAGCCCTCCGGCCTGCTGCGCGAATTGGTGCTGCCCGCCCATCGCGCCCTCGGCCGCCATCTGGCAGCGCTGGAGCTACCTGCGATCTTCGCGCTGAATCCCGCCCCGGATGCCGAAGCGCTCAACGATGTCGCCAAGGCAGCCCTGGCCCTGGAGATCCCCCTGGAGCTCTCCGCTGATGGCAACGCCACCGCCCAGGAGCTGGCCCAGGCCTTTGCCGGCAGCGATCGCTGCCGCGTGCTGCAACAGCAACTGCGCGAGCCGCTCAAGCCGGTGAGCTTCAGCAGCGAAGCCGGTGCCAATGCCCTGGCCGGTGAAGCGGTGGCCCTGGCGCCCTGGTGCTGCCCCGGCCTGCACTACGCCGATCTCTGGAACCAGCACGTGCTCAGCCTGCTGCTGAGCGAAGGCAAAGACCGGCCGTCCGTGCGCCACAAAACGCGCGTGGACATCGCCGGTGACAGCAGCCACGGCCTGATCGATTGGCCGCTGATGCCCCCCAGCCAGATCCAACCGCTGGAGGAGGGCCGCAGCACAGCGCTGCTGCATCGCCTAAACGGCCGCTGCCGCTTCGCTGCAGACCTGCAAGCCGATGCCCTGGCCATGGCCCAGGCCCGCCAGGCCGAACCGCTGGTGGGTCAGACGCTCACCGGCGTGATCAGCGGCGTGCAGAGCTACGGCTTCTTTGTGGAGGTGCCCCCCTCCCAGGTGGAGGGCCTCGTGCACGTGAGCTCCCTCAAGGACGACTGGTACGAGTACCGCTCCCGCCAGAACCGCCTGGTGGGCCGCAAAAACCGCCGCACCTACATGCTCGGTGATGCCGTGGAAGTAACCATCCAGAAAGTGGATGTGCTGCGCCACCAGATCGATCTGGCGGTGGTGCTGCCGGAGGGCTACGAGGAATACGTGCCCGATGGTGACCACGACGCCAACGGCGACGCGGGCGAGGAGTGAACGCTTGAGCGACGCTCGAGGCCGTGACCCGATTGTTCTGGCGGTGTCTGGCGCCAGTGCACAGCCCCTGGCCGAACGGGCCTTGCAGCTGCTGCTGCAGGCCGAGGAACGGGTGGAGCTGGTGGTGAGCCGCGGCGCCATCGGCGTGTGGCAGGCCGAGCTCGGCGTGCGGGTGCCCAGCGAGCCTGAAGCCCAGGAGCAGTTCTGGAGGGAGCGCACCAGCTGCAGCAGCGGCACCCTGCGCTGCCACCGCTGGAACGATCAGGCCACCGGCATCGCCAGTGGCAGCTACCGCACCCGGGGGATGGTGATCCTGCCCTGCTCCATGGGAGCGGTGGGCCGCATCGCCTCCGGCGTGGCCACCGATCTGCTGGAGCGCAGCGCCGATGTGCACCTCAAGGAGGGCCGGCCACTGGTCATCTGTCCGCGGGAAACACCCTGGAACCTGGTGCACCTGCGCAACCTCACCGCCCTGGCCGAAGCCGGAGCGCGCATTGCCCCGCCGGTGCCCGCCTGGTACCACCAACCCACGAGCATCCAGGACATGGTGGACTTTCTGGTGATCAGGGTGTTCGATTGCCTCGGCTATGACCTGGGCAATCTGCAGCGCTGGAGCGGCCCGATCCAGCCCTGAGCCCCCGCCCCCGTGATCGTGCTGCACCGCATCCTGCTGCTCCCGCTGCTCTCGCCCCTGCTGGCGGTGCTGTTGGTGGCCGCGATCAATCCCAGGCCGGCGGTGAGCGTGCGCCTGCTCACCTGGAGCTCCCCCGCCTGGCCCCTCGGCGCCTGGCTGGCGGCCGCCGCCGGCCTGGGCGCAGCCATGAGCGCCGGAGGAGCAGCGCTGGCCCTCCAGGGGCAAAACGCTGCGCCGCCCGCGCGCCGTCAGGTGCGGCGGCGCAGCGATGGATGGGGCGGCGAGCCCCCTGGCGGCGCTGAAGCCGACCAAGGCGACACCTGGGACGACGCACCCGCCGCCGCTACTGCGCCAACAGCGGCCTGGGCCGGCCCGGCCCGCGGCGCTGGCGAGCCGGCACCCACCGTGTCGGTGCCCTTTCGCGTGATCCGCAAAGGCTCCGCCCCACCACGCACCGCTGCCGCTGCCGCCACCCCTGCTGCCGCGCCAGCCGCCACCGCCGATGCCAGCGACTGGGACACGCCACTCAGCGAGGACTGGTGATCTCTAAAGTTCGCCTGCATCCCCCACGAGGCCTGCGACGGTGACCGATTCCGCCCAGCCCGCTCCGAGCAAGCCGGCTGAAGCGGCCCCTGCCAAGCCGGCCAAACCCCCTGCGCCGGAAGACAAGCCCTTCGCCGATTTCGTTCCCAACCTGCTGATCCCGGCAATCGCCAAGGAGATCGAGGCCTATGGGGGTCCTAGCTGTGAGCTGCGCTTTGAGCAGGGGGCGATGCCGGTGGTGGGGAGCCCCTGCTGGATGGTGATCGGCGAACTGCCTCAGGCCCGCCGCTTCTGGTTGTGCTTCACCAGCGATGCGATCAGCTCGGCCAAAACCATTGCCGTGGCAGAAGCCGGCGCGGAGCCGAGCCTGCTGGAGTCGTTTCTGATCGATGAGAAGAAGATGACTCTGGCGCTGCTGGTGTCGCGCCTGGTGCAGCGGCTCAACGGCCAGAAATGGCTCGGAGCCAACTAGACCGATCAGGCCCGTGCCTGGGCGCAGCTCTCAGTTCCAGCTGGTGAAGCTGCGCCTCGGCGCCGCCTCAGCCCCCCCTACGATGGATGCTCCGTCCAACGTTGCATCCCGATGGTGCCTCCCGCCGTTGCCACACCCGACGCCGCAACAGCCATCGGCACACCTGACGCGCCAGCGATCAAGGATCCGGTGAAGGACACGATCCTCACCCCGCGCTTCTACACCACGGACTTCGAGGCCATGGCGGCCATGGATCTCAGCCCCAACGAGGCTGAGCTGGAAGCCATCTGCGAAGAATTCCGCAAGGACTACAACCGCCATCACTTCGTTCGCAACGAAGAATTTGAAGGCGCCGCCGACAAGCTTGATCCCGAGACCCGCCGCGTGTTCGTGGAGTTTCTCGAGCAGAGCTGCACGTCTGAGTTCTCCGGCTTCCTGCTTTACAAGGAGCTGAGCCGCCGCATCAAAGAGAAGAACCCGCTGCTGGCTGAGTGCTTCGCCCACATGGCCCGCGATGAAGCCCGCCATGCCGGCTTCCTCAACAAGGCGATGAGCGACTTCGGCCTGCAGCTCGATCTGGGCTTCCTCACCGCCAGCAAGGCCTACACCTACTTCAAGCCCGAGTACATCTTCTACGCCACCTACCTGAGCGAGAAGATCGGCTACTGGCGCTACATCGCCATCTTCCGCCACCTCGAGAAGAACCCCGACAGCAAGATCTTCCCGATCTTCAACTTCTTCGAGAACTGGTGCCAGGACGAGAACCGCCACGGCGACTTCTTCGATGCCCTGATGAAGGCTCAGCCCAAGAGCGTGACTGGCCTGAAGGCACGCCTGTGGTGCCGCTTCTTCCTGCTGGCCGTGTTCGCCACCATGTACGTGCGCGACGTGGCCCGCAAGGAGTTCTACGAAGCCCTTGGTTTGGATGCCCGCGAGTACGACAAGTACGTGATCGCCAAGACCAACGAAACCTCGGCTCGCGTCTTCCCCGTGGTGCTCAACGTGGATCACCCCAAGTTCTACGAGCGCCTCGAGCAACTGGTGCGCAACAACGCTCAGCTGGCGGCCGCCGATGAGAGCGGTGCCATTGCACCGCTGAAGCTGCTGCGCAAGCTGCCCTACTGGGTGGCCAACGCCGCTGAGATGGCCAAGCTGTTCCTGATGAGCCCGATCCGCAGCGAGCAGTACCAGCCCGCCGTGCGCTGATCGCCTCAGCAGCACCTCTGCACGCGAGAGGCCCCAGCCCTGCGGCTGGGGCCTTTTTGCTAGGAAATCAGCAGCTTCAAGCCCGGTAGGGCTCCACCCTCACCACCCGCGCCCGCGTGATCGCCACCGCACCGCCCACCACTGGCGTCCTCGACAGCCACTGGAGTCCAGCCCTTGAGGACCTCCTGGCCTGCGGCCGCTCGGCCGGTGCCGATCTGGTGGAGGTGTTTCTGGAGCGCACTGATCACCTCGGCGTGCTGGCGGAGCAGGACACCATCACCAGCGTGACCCCCGCCTTCGGAATGGGAGCGGGGATCCGGGTGTTCCTGGGCCATCGCGACGGCTTCGTGAGCACCAACGACCTCAGCCCCACCGGGCTGCGTCGCGCCCTGGAGCAAGCCCTGGGGATGCTTGGCCTGGCCACCAGCAGCCATGGCCGCAGCAGCTTTGATGGCCTGCCGGCCCTGCGCGATTTCGGCACCAGCAAAGGCGACTGGCTGCAGCGTTGCCCCCAGATCCAGGAGGCCACCGCCCGCCTGCTGGAGGGCACCGATCAGCTGCAACGCCAGGGCAAGCACCTGCAGGCCCGCCGCGGCAGCTACGCCCGCGACTGGCAGGAGGTGCTGGTGGCAGCCAGCGATGGCACCTTCGGCCGCGACATCCGCCTGCACCAATCGGTGGGGTTAAACGTGCTGGCGGCCGACGGGGAGCACCGCGCCGGCGTGGGCCGCCGCTACGGCACCTCCGATCAACCCGATGATCTGCGCCGCTGGGACGCCACCGCCTCCGCCGCTGAGGTATGCGGCAGTGCCGGCACGATGCTTTATGCCGACTACGTGGAGGCCGGCCAGATGCCGGCGGTGCTCGCCAACCGCTTCGGCGGTGTGATCTTCCACGAGGCCTGCGGCCACCTGCTGGAAACCACCCAGGTGGAGCGCGGCACCACCCCCTTCGCCGAGCGAGTGGGTGAGGTGATTGCCCACGAGGCCGTGACCGCCATCGATGAAGGCCTCACTGGTGGCGCCTTTGGCTCCCTCTCCATGGACGATGAGGGCATGGAAGCCCAGCGCACGGTGTTGATCCAGAACGGCGTGCTGCAGCGCTTCATCAGCGACCGCGCCGGCGAACTGCGCACCGGCCATGCCCGCACGGGAAGCGGCCGCCGCCAGAGCCACACCTTCGCGGCCGCCAGCCGCATGCGCAACACCTACATCGATGCAGGCCCGCATACCCCCGAGCAGCTGATCGAATCGGTGGAGAAGGGGCTGTACTGCAAATCGATGGGTGGCGGCAGCGTGGGACCCACCGGCCAGTTCAACTTCGCGGTGGAGGAGGGCTACCTGATCGAGAACGGTCAGCTCACCAAGCCGGTGAAGGGCGCCACCTTGATCGGCGAAGCCAAGGAGGTGATGCCGCGCATCTCCATGTGCGCCAATGACCTCGAACTGGCCGCCGGCTTCTGCGGCTCGGTGAGCGGCAGCATTTTTGTCACCGTGGGCCAACCCCACATCAAGGTGGATTCGATCACCGTGGGAGGCCGTTGAGCATGAGCACCAGCAACACCTCCAGCGCCAGCGGCCTGAACGCCGAACAGCTGCGCAACAGCCTCGCCAGCATCGCCGCCGCCAACGGCATCCGCCGCTGGGATCTCGGCGCCGCCTGCTCCACCGACATCTCGGTGCAGGTGGATCGCGGCGAACCCAAACAGATGAAGGGCGCCCAACGCAGCTCGATCACCGTGCGCGTGTGGAACGACGGCGGCCTGGTGGGCGTGACCAGCACCTCCGACCTCAGCGATCAAGGCCTGGAGCGCGCCCTCACCGGCGCCAAGGAGGCGAGCGCCTTCGGCAATGCCGACGACATCCCCGCCTTCTCGCCCCTGGCCACCGCGCCGCTCGCAAGCCTCGATCAACCGATCCATCAGCCCCAGGGAATCCTGCGGCTGCTCGACACCCTGAAAGGCGCCGAGCAAGAACTGTTGGCGCGGCACGACGCCATCGGCACCGTTCCCTACAACGGCCTGGCGGAGCGCAGCAGCGAGCGGATCTATCTCAACAGCGATGGCGCCTGCCGCCAGCAGCAGCTCAGCACCGCCAGCCTCTACCTCTACGCCCGCGCCGAGGAAGCGGGCCGCAAACCGCGCAGCGCCGGAGCCGTGCGTCTGGCCTACGGCGC
>VGPP01000024.1 GCA_016882585.1 Cyanobacteria bacterium M_surface_7_m2_037 | reverse complement strand
TCACCCCGTTCCAGCTCAGGCCCTGAACGGTGCGAGGGATCCTGGTTCTGGGCGGGGGATGCTGCCATCGGGTTTCTGAGCTGCTGGAACCCTATGGAGCGATCCATCCCCCTCCAGGTAACGATCACTACGGAACTGGTGTCCCGGCAGCCTTGTCAGATCAGATCTTCTTCTGCATTGGGCTTGATCGTGCAGTCGCTCAGGGGGTAGCTGACACAGAGCAAGGCGTAGCCCTGATTCATCTGTTCATCGTCGAGATACGACTGATCGCTCTGGTCGACCTTGCCGCTGATCAGCTTGCCGGCGCAGGTGCTGCAGGCGCCGGCACGGCAGGAGTAGGGCAGGTCGATGCCCTGCTCGTCGGCGGCATCGAGGATGTAGGTGTCTTCGGAGCAGCTGAAGCGTTCTCCACTGTCCAGGGTGATCGTGTAGGAGGCCATGGATCGGGTGTTGCAACCGTTCATCCAATGCTGTTCCGGCCTGATCAGCACTGATGTGATTGCCACTACAGGTTGGCCAGCACGGCTCACGGCCCGATCCCGCATGGATCATGGTTTGAAGGTCGGCGCAAAAAAAGCCCCGGCATGCGCCGGGGCTTTGCTGTAGGGATCGCGCTGCGATCACTCCTCTTCGGTGGCGCCGGCGGGGATCAGTTTGATCTGCTTGCGACCCAGTTTGATCTCGAACTCGTCGCCGGGCTTGAGATCAAGCATGGCGGTGTAGGCCTTGCCAATCAGCAGGTTGCCGTTGCCCTGCACGGTGGCGGTGTAGCTCAGCTTGCGACCGCCTTTGCCACGGCCCACGCCATCGTTGCCGAGGCTCAGACCTTTGGCTTCGAGCAGAGCTTCGTAGAAGGCGGTGAAGTTCAGGCGCTCCCCACCATCCTTCTTGGTGCTCACATAGCCGCAGCTGCGCACCAGATCGGATTTCGACACGTCGCCAAGTTCTTTGACCTTGGCCAGCAGTTCAGAGCCGGTGAGCATGGATCGGAATTGAATCAATCCAACAATAACGCTCGGGCGGTACTGTGCCATCCCTTGGCCACTGATCTCCGCCATGTTGTTGATCGCCTGTCTCGGGATCCTGCCGGTGATGCTGATCGCCTACTACACGATTCAACGCACCGCGGGCCACCACAGCCGCCAGGAAACCCGCCACATGATCGAAGACATGGTGGTGGAGGCCATGAACAAGCACGACAAAGACTTCGACGACTGAGCCGCTAGCGGCTGTTCAGCCAGCGCATCAGTGCCTTGGCTGGATCGCTGAACTCCGCGATCGATCCATAGAGCCAGTCCTGCCAGCCCTGTTGTGGCAGCCCGCTGAACACCATCAGATTGAGGGGATAGTCCTCGGAGTCGCTGCAGCGGCGAAAGTCGTCGCGATAGAGGAACACCGGTTTTCCCAGTGCAATCGCTGCACCCAGCTCCAGCATCACCCCTTCATCCGGGGGTGTTCCATTCACGATCGCCAGCAGTGCATCGGCCTCGCGCACATCCTGCAGATCCGCCTGGGCCACGCGCCAGGCCCAGCCGGGTTGCGCCAGATCCACCTGACCATTGCGGCTGAAGGGTTCCCACACCTCCAGGCCAAGCTGCTCCAGAGCTGTGATGAAATCCGGCAAGAGCCGTTCACGCCAATGGGCTGAAAACCCGTAGGGCGAAGCCAGATACAACGTGGGGCTAGCCATCAGCGGGAGGTGCGATAGAGCTGTTCATCCAGCGCCGCTGCTGCTGCGTTCTCCCACGGAAACACAATCCACTCATCCGTTTTGGTGTGCTCCACCGCCTGCCACCACTGCGGCTCCACCTTGCTCACCCACACCACGGCGGTGCAGTGTTCCAGCTCGCGGTAGGGCTCCAGAGTCAGCCCCGTTTCATACACGTCGTCCACCAGCAGACAACCCGATTGGGCGTTGCTGAGCAGCGGCAGATCCAGCCGGTGGCTGAGGCTCACCGCCAGGACCAAGCCGCCGCGGGGAATGCCATGCACGCCGCAGAAGTTGTGGTGCTGGCATCGCGCCACGATCGCGTCCACCGCCCGATCAAAGTCTTGCCACGTGAGTGTGCGCATCGCCGCCGTGCCTGCAGCACACACTGTCGCAATTCGCCCTGCAGCGGCGCGTCAGGCCAGCCGCCGCAGAGGCGTGAGGGCCACCAGGCTGAGATGGGCCATGGCTCGGCACACGGACAAAACCGCAAGGCCAAGGCAGAGAGGGCAGTGCATCACGCTCATGCCGCCAGCTTTATGCAGTTGCCTCGGGCTGAAGCGTTTTCTGCGGAAACTTCATCAAGCTCTTGGCGATCAGCGGCGCACCGGCACCACGGTCATCCCCACCGGTGCCAGGGCGATCAACGCCAGCTTGATGTGCTGGATGCCAAAGGGAATGCCAATGATCGTGATGAAGCAGGCCAGAGCTGAGGTGAGATGGCCGATCGCCAGCCACCAGCCGGCCACCAGAAACCACAGCACATTGCCGATCAGACCGAGTGCTCCGGTTCCCAGATCATGGCGGCCGTTGAGTTCACGCCGGCTGATCGCTTCCTGGCCGAATGGCCACAGTGCAAACGAGCCGATCACAAAACAGGAGCGGGCCCAGGGCAGGCCCACGATCGTGATGGCGCAGATCAGCCCTGCTAGCCACCAGCCCAGGGCCATCACCAGGCCGCCGAGCACCACCCAGAGGATGTTGAGAAGAGCGCTGAACATCAGCCCATCCTCATCGCGGTGGGGCTCAGTGCGCTTCGGCCCGTTGCGCTTCGTTGATCAGGCGCTGCACGCGATCGAGCAGTGATTCATTGCTGAGGCGGCTGTTCAACCGCTCCACCAGCAAAGGAAAGGCCAAGGGGCCGGGCCGGGCCACACGCTCCACCCGCCAGGTGCACGAGGCCAGGCGCTCCAGCGCCGCCTGCAGCCGTTGCGCTTCCAGTTGCTCTTCGAGCACCTCCCGTTGGGCCTGCTCCAGCAACAGGCTGCCGGGTTCGTGCTTCTGGAACACGTCGAACAGCAGCGCCGCACTGATCTGCAGTTGCCCGCCGGTTTTGTTCTGCCCCGGCATCGCCTGGCTGATCAGGCCGCTCACCTGGGCGATGGCGCGGAAGCGGCGCCGGCACAGTTCGGAAAAATTCAGCGCCTGCTGCAGATCGCTCTCGAGGTTGCTGAGATCGAGGAGCTCGTCGCCATGCAGATCGAGCAGTTCTTCGAAGGGATAGGTCTTCGGGGCCAGCAGCTCGAAGCCGTAGTCGTTCACCGACACGGTGATCGTGCTGGCTTTTTGCCGCGCCAGCCGCCAGGCCCAGAGGAAGCCGATGCCTTCATGCACGAAGCGCCCCTCGAAGGGATACACAAACAGATGGCTGCCTTCGCGGCTGCGGCAGAGCTCCACCAGCAGCTGATCGCTGCGGGGCAACCCCGATAGGTTGGCCTGGCGCTGCAGGAGTGGTTCGAGGGCCTGCAGTTCGGGAGTATCGAGCGTGGCTTCGCCATCGAGGGCGCGGGCGCAGCGATCCACCTCCTGGCGTAGATGCTTGCTGAGCAGGTCGGACAGGGCCATCTGCCCTCCGGCCCAGGCCGGCACCGTGGAGCTCTTTTTGCTGGTGGCCTTCACCTGGGCCGTCATCTCCCGCAGCCGCACAAACTCCAGCTGCCGGCCGGCGAAGAAAAACACATCACCTGGTTTGAGCCGGCCGATGAACGCTTCCTCCACATGGCCGATCACGGCGCCGCGCACGAAGCGCACCGTGACGGAGCGATCAGCCGTGATCGTGCCGATGTTGAAGCGATGCAGGCGGGCGATGGTTTTATCGAGCACGCGGAAGCGCCAGGGTTCACCGGCAGCTGGCGGCTCGTCGACGTGCAGGCGGCAGCGCACGAGCTTGCGGTAGCGGGGATAGGCGGTGAGGCATTGGCCGCCGTGTTCGAGGAAATCGAGGCACCACTGCCATTGCGCCTCGCTGAGGTGGCGGAAGCTCCAGCAGCGGCGCACCGTGGCGAGCTCTTCCTCCGGTTGGAAACCGGCTCCGCAGGCGAGGGTGGTGAGGTGCTGCAGCAGCACATCGAGGGGAAGCTGCGGTGGCCGGCGGTGCTCCACCAGGCCGTTGTCCAGCCCCCGCCGCATGGCGCTCACCTCCAGCAGTTCGAGCGCATTGGTGGGCATGAACAGCACCTGGGAGGTGCCGCCCGGGCAGTGGGCGCTGCGGCCTGCGCGCTGCAGCAGGCGGGCCAGATTTTTGGCACTGCCGATCTGCACCACCCGCTCCACGGGTTGAAAGTCGACTCCCAGATCCAACGAGCTGGTGCACACCACCCAGCGCATCTCGCCGGCCTTCACCTGGGCTTCAATCGCTTCGCGTTCAGCGCGGTCGATGGCGCTGTGGTGCAGCGCCAGAGCTCCCTCCATCTCCGGACAGGCAAACCGCAGGCACTGATGCCAGCGCTCGGCCTGATTGCGGGTGTTGGTGAACAGCAGCGTGCTCACCCCGGGCTCCAGCCCTGCCACCAGCTCCTCATACATGCGCAGCCCCAGATGACCGCCCCAGGGGAAGCCGTCGATCGTGTCGGGCAGCAGCGAGCGGATCGCCGTGGCGCGCTGGATGTCGGCGGTCACGATCCTTGGTGTTGGTGGTGGGTCTGCCGTTGACGACGGCAGGCCGATGGCGGCGTGGGCGGCCTCGTCGAGGTTGCCGATCGTGGCGCTGATGGCCCAGGTGCGCAGCTGCGGGCGATGGCGGCGCAGCCAGCTGAGGCAGAGCTCTGTTTGTGAGCCGCGTTTGCTGCCCATCAGTTCGTGCCACTCATCCAGCACCACGGCCTGCAGCTGGGCAAACAGCTCTGGTGCCTTGGCGTTGGCCAGCAGCACGCTCAGGGATTCCGGCGTGGTGATCAGGATCTCGGGGGGCGTGCGCAATTGTTTGCTGCGCTCATGGGTGCTGGTGTCGCCATTGCGAATCGCCACCCGCAGCGGCCAACCCATCGCCGCAATCGGCTGCTCGATCGCCAGGGCCAGATCGCGGCTGAGGGCCCGCAGCGGTGTGATCACCAGCAGGCGTAGGCCCCGGGAGGCTGTTGCTGCGCGGCTGGCTTTGCGGCGCGGCTTGGTTGCAGGCTGTTGCGGCTCTGCCTTTCCGATCGGCTGGGGCAGCGACTCCAGCTCCTGGGGCAGGAGTTCCAGAGCGTCTCCAGAAATCCGTGCAGTCTGTACAGAATGCCGGACTGTCTCCGGCTTTTGTTTGTCAGTCCCTGCGTCGCCGGCCAGCATCTCGGCGATTGGCCCCATCACGGCGGCGTAGGTCTTGCCCGAACCGGTGGGCACCTGCAGAAGGCCGCTATCGCCAGCCAGATAGGCCTGCCAGCACTGGCGCTGGAAGGCCATCGGCGTCCAGCCCTGCTGGGCGAACCAGGCCTCGATCGGCGCCAACACATCGCTCATGGCTGCTGCTCCATCAGGGCCATGGCGCTGGCCAGGCTGTCGGCCTCGCTGGCGGGTTTGTCGGTGCGCCAGCGGCTGATGCGGGGGAAGCGCACCGCGAAGCCGCATTTGTGGCGTTTGGAGGGCTGGATGCCTTCAAAGGCCAGTTCAAACACCTGCAACGGCTCCACCGCCCGCACCGGCCCGAAGCGCTCGGTGGTGTGGGCGCGGATCCAGCGATCGAGCTCGCGGATCTCGCCGTTGTCGAGGCCGGAGTAGGCCTTGGCGAAGGTCACCAACTCTCCTTCGCCGTTCCAGAGGCCAAAGCTGTAGTCGGTGTAGAGGTTGGCTCGCTTACCGCTACCCGCCTGGGCGTAGAGCAGCACGGCATCCAGCCGCAACGGCTCAAGCTTGTGCTTCCACCAGAAGCCGCGTTTGCGTCCCACCAGGTAGGGCGATTCCCGCGCCTTCAGCATCAGCCCTTCGGCCCGCTGGGCCCGGGCCTGATCGCGCAGGTGATCTAATTCGCCCCAGCTGCTGAGGGTTTGGGTGGCAGACAGCCGCAGCCGCCCCAGTCCTTCGCTGCCATGGGTTGCGGCCCAGCGTTGCCGCAGCTGCTCCAAGCGCTCGCGCCGGGTGTGCAGAGGCATCTCACGCAGATCGCTCCCCTCCTGTTCCAGCAGGTCGTAGGCCACGAAGGCGGCTGGGCAGTCGCGCTGCAGGCTGCGGCTGGGTGCTTTGCGCCCAAGCCTGCGTTGCAGGCTGGCGAAGGATTCCGGGGTTGCGGCATCGCCCTGCCACACGATCACCTCCCCATCCAGCGCCGTTCCTTGCGGTAACTGCTCCGCCAGTGCGATCAATTCTGGGAAGGCTTCATTGATCAGCTCTTCGCCGCGGCTCCAGAGGCTGCAGCCGCTGGAGCGGTGGATCAGCTGGCCGCGGATGCCATCCCATTTCCACTCCACTTGCCAGGCATCAGCTGGCGTGTGCTCCAGTTGGCCTGGCTCGAGGGGGCTGGCCAGAAAAAAGGGATAGGGCCGGGCCGAAAGACTCTCGTGATCGGCGGCTGCGGCTGTGAGTTCGGCGTACGCAGCGGCACTGGGGATGAAGCCACCCATCAGCCGGTGCGCCACCAGCGCTTCATCCAGGTCCGCGCTCTGGGCCAGGGCCCGGGTCACCAGGCCGGTGGACACGCCCACCCGGAACCCCCCGCTGAGCAGCTTGTTCACCAGCAGCAGCTGATCGGCCGGCAGGCTGCGCCAACAGGCCCGCACCGCTTCGGCCTGCTCCTCACCGTCCAGGGCTGCCAGCTGTGGTAGCCGTTCATCCATCCACTGGGCTAGGGACTCGTTGAAGCTGGCGCTGGTAGGGCTCTCATCAGCGCGCTGTTGCCACAGCAAGGCCACGGTTTCGGCTGAATCGCCGACCTGCGCGTGGCAGGCCTCAAACAACCACTCCGGCAGCGCGGTGCCCGCCAGGCAGATCTCGCGCAGCCGCCGGCCGGTGATCAGCCTGCGGCGCCGTTTGCCCAGCAGTAGCGCCAGGGCCCAGGCCGCATCTGCGGCGGCCGCGCTGCGGAAATACACCTGCAGCGCTTCGAGCTTGGCGCTCGTGCTGCTGGTGCCATCGAGCTCGCGGAAGAGGGCGGCGAAGGCTTGCATCAGATCGCCGCGGCCTCTGGGCTTGCGGGTGCGGCTTCCTCCTCGTCGAAGCGCTCGGCTTCGAAGTGGCCCTCGAGCGGTTCCGCGCTGATGCCCTCCACCTCCTGGAGGTAGCGGGCCAGCACGTTGCTCTGGCCGTGGGTCACGTACACCTGCTGCGCCTGGCTGCCTGTCACGCTCTGCAGCAGGCCGGCCCAATCGGCGTGATCGCTCATCACGAAGCCGCGGCCGTAGCCGCGCCGCCGCCGGGCGCCGCGCACGGCCATCCAGCCACTCACGAAGCCGTTCTGGGCCTTGGCGAAGCGCCCCAAGCCGCGGCTGCGGTGGGCCGCTGGAGGGGCGATCAGCAAGCGGCCCGCCAGATCAGCCCCTCGCTCCAGTTGCGCCAGGGGCCGGGTTGGCGGCATGGCTACACCCGCTTCCCGATAGGGCCCCATCAGCCGATCCACGGCGCCATGCAGCAGCACCTCATCGCTCACCCCGAGCCGATGCAACTCCGCCAGCACCCGCTGCGCTTTGCCGAAGGCATAGCAGAACAGCACGGAGGGGCGATCGGGGGCGCTGCGCCACCACTCCAGAATCTGCGCCGCCACCTCCGCCCCGCTTTGCCAGCGGTAGATCGGCAGGCCGAAGGTGGCTTCGGTGATCAGCACATCCGCCTGCACCGGCTCAAACGGCGCGCAGCTCGGATCGCTACAGCGTTTGTAATCGCCGCTCACCAGCCAGCTCTCGCCGCCAGCCTCCAGGCGGATCTGCGCACTGCCGAGCACGTGGCCGGCTGAATGAAACGACACCCGCGCTTCGCCAATGCGGTGCAGCTGGCCGTAGTCCACCGGCAGCAGCTTGATCTCGGCTCCGAGCCGCTCCCGCAGGATGCCTTCGCTCGCCCCGATCGCCCAATACTCCCCGCAGCCCGGGCGGGCATGGTCGGCATGGGCATGGGTGATCAGCGCCCTCGGCACGGGGCGCCAGGGATCGATCCAGGCGCGTGCCGCCGGGCAGTAGAGCCCCTCAGGGCTGAGCTGCAGCAGGCCGCCTGGGGCGAGGGGCATGGGCGATGGAGCGTTTGAGGTGCGGGCTTGGCCTTGAATCATCGCCAGCTGCGTTGCACCTCTGCGTCGCCCGGTTGACGCCTGCCGCCGCCGTCTCTAGCCAAGGGGTACTCCCTTGCGGCCCGCCGTTATGGCCCTCAACGATTACCGCGATGAACTGGCGGCCACCGCAGCGGCCCTGGCAGCGCCGGGCACGGGGCTGCTGGCGGCGGATGAATCCACCGGCACGATCGGCAAACGCTTCGATGCCATCGGCCTCGACAACAGCGAAGAGAACCGCCGCGCCTATCGCAGCCTGCTGGCCACCACCGAGGGGTTGAGCGAGCACATCTCCGGCGTGATCCTCTACGAGGAAACCCTCTTTCAAGACAGCACCGCTGAAGCCGGTGGAGCTCCGATCGTGGAGCTGTTTCAGAAGCAGGGGATCGTGCCTGGCATCAAGGTGGATCAGGGGGTGGAACCCCTGGCCGGGGGTGTGGCAGGGGAGAGCTGGTGCACTGGCCTGAAGGGGCTTGGTGAGCGGGCCGCCCGCTACTACGCGCGCGGCGCCCGCTTTGCCAAATGGCGGGCCGTGCTCCAGATCAGCGGCAACGGCGCTCCTTCGGAGCTGGCCGTGCGGGAAAACGCCTGGGGCCTGGCCCGCTATGCCCGCACCGTGCAGGAGCACGGGCTGGTGCCGATCGTGGAGCCGGAGATCCTGATGGATGGCGACCACGACATCACCACCACCGCTTCGGTGCAGGAGTGGGTGCTGCGCACCACCTACGAAGCCCTCGCCATCAACGGAGTGTTTCTCGAGGGCAGCCTGCTCAAACCCTCAATGACGTGCCCGGGCGCGGAGTGCCCCCAGCAGGCGAGCGCCGAGGAGGTGGGCGAATTCACGGTGCGCACCCTCAGCCGCACGGTGCCCGCGGCGGTGCCGGCGATCCTCTTCCTCAGCGGCGGCCTGAGCGAGGAAGACGCCAGCCTTTGCCTCAACGCCATCAACCAGGTGGCTGCCCAGGGCTATGCCCCCTGGCATCTGGGCTTCTCCTATGGCCGCGCCCTGCAGCATTCCTGCATCAAGCACTGGGGCGGCAGCGATCTGGCGGCCGGTCAGGCCGCACTGCTGGCCCGCGCCCGCGCCAATGGAGCCGCCAGCCGCGGCACCTATGAGCCGGGCTCTGAACCCTCAGACGACACCAGCCTGTTTGTGGCCAACTACAGCTACTGATGTGCCGCGATCCTCAAGTGATCAGCAACACGAAGGAGCCGTTGATCCCGGGTCCACAACTGGGTTGCGCTGATCAGGCAGCTGGCTAGCAGGTGGGCGTCGACATACCCGATTCCACGCCCCATCAGCTGCCGCGATTGGATCAGGTGGAGAACTTCGGCATCGCTGGCTTGCTGCACCTGAGGTAGATCGCTGAGCAGGGTGAGAATTTGCTCACGGTTACGCAAGTGCCCCAGCGCCAGCTCGCCGATCACCCCGCTGTGGACAGCCACACGTCCCTGCCGCAAGTGGTCTGCGAGGGCTTCATCGCCATGGCGCAGGTGATCCACCCACACCGATGTGTCCACCAGGAGCATCAGGGATCCCTTCGGCGCGGGGTGAGCTCCAGATCGGGTTCGCTGCCGCCTAGGGCCGCTAAGCGGCGCGCGCTCTCGCGCTCGATCAGCGCTTGGAGGGCCTCTCGCAGAAGCGCACTCCGCTCAGGAGTGCCCGAGAGCGCTTCAGCTTTGGCCAGCAAGGCGTCATCCAGGTTGACCGTGGTTCGCATCCGCGGTTCAGCAGATGCATCAATTAGAGCATCAACTGATGCTCAGCGGCTCATCGCCAGCATCTTCTCGATCGGCGCCAGCGCCCGCTGGCGCATCGCCTCATCCAGCTCGATCTGCGGCGCCATCTCCGTGAGGCACTGCCACAGCTTCTCGAGCGTGTTGAGGCGCATGTAGGGGCAGGCGTTGCAGCTGCAGCCATCAGCGCCGGGCACCTCAAAGAATTCCTTGCCGGGAACCGCCTTGCGCATCTGATGCAGGATGCCGGGCTCGGTGAGCACGATGAACCCACTGGCCTCGCTGGCTTCGGCGCGGCGCAGCAGGGCGCTGGTGGAGCCGATGAAATCCGCGTGATCCAGAAGATGTTGCTGGCACTCCGGGTGGGC
Source organism: Cyanobacteria bacterium M_surface_7_m2_037 (assembly GCA_016882585.1). Taxonomy (GTDB): domain Bacteria; phylum Cyanobacteriota; class Cyanobacteriia; order PCC-6307; family Cyanobiaceae; genus Vulcanococcus. Next base: position 6,552 of record VGPP01000024.1, on the reverse strand, counting down.
GAGCACCTCAGCCCCGGGGTGCTCGAGCTTCAGCTGCAGCAGCGCCTGCTCACTGAAGGTTTCATGCACGATGCAGCTGCCGGGCCAGAGGGTGAGCTCGCGGCCGCTCTGGCTCTGCACCCAGCGCCCCAGGTTCTGATCCGGTGCAAACAGGATCGGGCGATCGGCGGGGAGTTGCTTCACCAGATCCACCGCATTGCTGCTGGTGCAGATCAGATCGCTCTGGGCCTTCACTGCCGCTGAGCAGTTGATGTAGCTCACCACCAGGTGCTCGGGATGCGCAGCTCGGAAGCTGGCGAAGGCATCGGCCGGGCAGGCATCAGCCAGGGTGCAACCGGCCTCGAGATCCGGGAGCAACACGGTTTTGGAGGGGCTCAGGATCTTGGCCACCTCCGCCATGAAGTGCACGCCGCAGAACACGATCACGTCGGCGTCGGTGGCGGCGGCTTTGCGCGAGAGCTCGAGCGAATCGCCGATGAAATCAGCGATGTCTTGAATTTCTGGCTCCTGGTAGTAGTGCGCCAGGATCACGGCGTTGCGCTGCCGCTTCAGCTCGGCGATCGCTGCCGGGAGCTCGGCGTGGGGCGGGCAACCGCCGGTGGTGTTCTGGGCAGCCGCGAAAACCAAGGCTCTGGGCCTACCTGATGCAGGATGGCGGAAGCCTAGGCATCCGTTTGGCAGAGCTCCGCATCGCCATCGCCGGAGATCTGCATGGGCAATGGGACGCCACCGATGAGCAGCTGCTGGAGCAGCTGGCACCCGATGCCCTGCTGGTGGTGGGCGACCTCAGCGATGGCCAGGCCCGCATCCCGGCGCGGCTGGCGCAGCTCTCACTTCCCCTGGCCTGCATCCTCGGCAACCACGACACCGGCCGTGATGCCAGTGGCCGCACGCTGCAACGCCAGCTCGATGCCCTGGGCCAGCGGCATTGCGGCTGGGATCTCAAGGAGCTGCACCCCCCTGGGGTTGCGGTGGTGGGCGGCCGGCCGGCCAGTGCCGGTGGAGGCTTCCACCTCAACAAGGCAGCCCAGGCCGTGTTTGGCCCCGTCACGCTGCAGGAGTCGGCAGCGCGGATCACGGCCGCTGCGCTGCGCGCCGATCCCAGCCTGCCGCTGATCCTGCTGGCCCACTGCGGTCCCAGCGGTCTTGGCAGCGCCGCCGCCGACCCCTGTGGCCGCGATTGGAAAGCACCGGCCTGCGATTGGGGCGATCAGGATCTGGCCCTTGCGATCGATCAGATCCGGCGCCACAGGCCCGTGCCGCTGGTGGTGTTCGGCCACATGCACCACAAGCTCAAGCGCGGCCAGGGAGAGCGGCTCAGCTACTGCACCGATCGCGCGGGCACCGCCTATCTCAACACCGCCTTTGTGCCGCGCCACAGCCAGGATGAGCAGGGCCGGCCGCTGCGCCATTTCAGCTGGGTGGAGTTTCGGGGCGGCCAGCTGCATGAGCTCAGTCACCGTTGGTATGGCCTCGATGGCGCCCTGCGTTATCGCCACACCCTGATGCGTGCCGCGGAGCTGCAAGCGTGCTGATCTACGCCTGCGTGAGTGGCCATGGCTTCGGCCATGGTTCGCGGGTGGCGGCGGTGCTCACCGCTCTGCATCAGCGGCGCCCCGATTGGCGGTTGGTGCTCTCCACACCCTTGGCTCCGTCGTTTCTGCAGCTGGCCTTCGGAGCTGTGCCCTTCGTGCAGCGGCCCTGCCGTTGGGATGTGGGTGTGATTCAGGCCGATGCGCTGGGCGCTGATGCCGAGGCCACCCTGGCTGCGCTCGGCCATCTGGAGCAGCAGCTGCCTGCTCAGATCGAGGCGGAACTGCATTGGATCAGGGCGCAGCGGGAACCTGTGCTGGTGCTGGGCGATGTGGCCCCGGCGGCATCCGCGCTGGCCAGCCAGCTGGGGGCGCCCCTGGTGTGGATGGCCAATTTCGGCTGGGATGCGATTTACCGGCCCATGGGCGGCGCCTTCATCGCCTGGGCTGATCGGGCTTTGGAGGCCTATCGCCAGGGCGATGCCGTGATCCGCTGCCCCTTCTCGATGCCGATGCCATGGGATGTGCCCGCCACGGAGGTGGGGCTCACGCCAGGCCGCGCGCGCCACACACCCGAGCGGTTGCAGCAGCGCTTGCAGCTGGAGGCGCCGCGGGAGTGCACGGTGCTGGTGGGCTTCGGCGGGCTGGGGCTGGCGCTGGAGCCGGCCCTGCTGCAGCGATGGCCGCAGCACCAGTTCCTGGTGAGCGATCGCGGCTTGGCAGGGGCTACCAATGCCACCTTGATTCCCCAGGATCTGCGGCCGCTCGAGCTGATGCCGCTCTGCGGCCGCATCCTCACCAAACCCGGCTACAGCACCTTCTGCGAGGCGATGGCCGCCGGGATCGGCATTCACCTGGTGCGGCGCGAGGGTTTCGCCGAAGCTCCGGTGCTGGAGGAGGCGCTGCAGCAGCACGGCTGGCATCGGCTGCTCAGCCGCGAGCAGCTCGAGCGGGGTGATTGGCAGCTGGATCAGCCGTTGCTCCCACCCCGTGGCGGCCCGCTCCCCAGCGATGGGGCCGAACAGGCAGCTGCTGTGATTTTGGCTACAGCCCAGCGCACAAATGCGGCATTGCCGCAATAGCAATTCCGCTGCAGGTTCTCAACCAAAACCCTGTGCGGTGCAGTGATCTGAATGCCTTGCGCGGGTTCTTGATGCTGGTAGACGGTTTTTGTGCTGGCACGAATGCGATTCCCTGGCGCCAGTTTGTGAGGCAAACTTCACGCAGTCAAATGCTAGTCGCACCAGCATCTTCTTTTCGGAAAGCTTCTGCTTGACTGGTTGTTTGTAGCTCTCAACGCAGTTCTTTTGAATTGTTGTTGGTCTTCTGATCGTTGATCAGGGGCTGCGCAACGGTCGTTTCCTTGTGGCGATGTGTTCGCAAGGTCTGTTGTTCATCTCTTGATCGGGTTTGTCGTCAGTTTCTTCACATCCGCTGCGGTTGCGCTCGTCGCTGCTAGCCACTGGTTTGGTCGCTCTGGGTGCAATGTTGACGGCTCCAGCCATGGCCAACGCCTCTCCTGAGGTTTTGGTGGCTGCTCGCCCCCTTTCAGCGCTTGAGCTGGGCCGCCCCCGTTCTCAGCTGGCGATGCTCAATGTGAGTGATGGCCCCTCGGCGCTGGAGCGTTTCTTTCGTTACGCCCTCACCCCTGAACGGCGCGCTCTGCTCAACACCATCCGCTATGCCGAAGGCACATGGGCCCGCGGGGAAGATGTGGGCTACCGCATCATGTTTGGCGGTGGTCTGATGCCAGGCATGGACCGGCATCCCGATCGCGTGATCTCCACCGGGCGGTACGCCAGTGCAGCCGCCGGCGCTTATCAATTCATGCCCTTCACCTGGGCCATGGCCAGCCGCAGCCTCAACCTGCAGGGCTTCGGACCCGAGGTGCAAGACCAGGCCGCCCTGTTTCTGATTCAGCGCCGTGGCGCCCTGTCCCTAGCCGATCGCGGCGAATTCACGCCCCACCTGGCCGCCAAGTTGGCTCCCGAGTGGGCGTCGTTCCCCACCCTGGCGGGCCACAGCTATTACGGCCAGCCGGTGAAGCGCTACGTGGCTCTCAAAGCGTTCTATGAAGCCAACCTGGCCGAGTTGCGCCTGCTAGCTGGCTCGGCTGTGCCCGTGGCCCAGGAGCCGGTGTGCGAACCCGTGGATTCGCTCCGCTGCCGCCTCGAGAAGCTGGATCGCGTGGGCCCCCGCAGCGTGGCGCAGAGCCGCTGAAGCAGCTGATCAGCTCTCGCTGTCTTTGAGCCGCTGCTTGCCCACCGTGTTCTGCGCCACCAGGTAGGCCGCCACAATGGCGCCCACAAAGCCCAGGGCATTGCGCAGCAGCGGCAGCAGATCGGGGGTGCGGGTGATGATCGGCGCGATGCCGAACACGCCAAACAGAATCACCCACAGCGGCGAGAGCAGCAGCACCCAGGCCCACTCCACCGTGTGCTCCGGCTTGCGCGGGTAAGCGGCGAAGCCCACGATCAGGCCCCCGAGCACCGAGGTGGCCAGCGTCAGCAGCCACTGCTCCTGGGGCAGGCCCGGCACCACCTGGCAGCCGCCGATTTCGAGGCACCCCTTCACCGTGTGCAGGGAATCAAGAATCGCGGCGTCCTGGCCGTGATCGCGCACGTAATACACGTTGCCGAAGCGTGTCTGCAGCTCCACCCAGTAGGTGCGCGGCATCAGCGCGAACAGGGCATCGCCCACGTTGAAGTTGAGCAGGTTGCCGCCGCGCTCATCCGCGATCAGCAGCAGGCTGCGCTCATCGAGGCCCCAGAAGTCCTTCACCGCCAGGCCAGGCGTGCGGTCGTACTGGGTGAGCACCCGCAGCTTCCAGCCGCTCACGGCTTCGAAGTCATCGAGTTCGCTCTCCAGCGCGGCGCGTTGGTTGTCCGTGAGGATCTTGGCCAGATCGATCACCGGGGTGGGGTGATCGGGCAGCAGGTCGGGGTTGTCGTAGGCGAGGGCCGGCGCGGCGCCCAAGCCCAGCAGCAGCACCAGACCGATCACCACTCCTGCGAGCCTGCTGATCACTCGATTCATGGCGCCTGCTTCAGTGGCGAGCATTCTCCCTGAACCCTTCGCCCCGTCGTGAGCCCCGCCGCCGCGCCCTCGCACCCCGCTCCCGCCTGGCTGGAGCAGCGCCTGCGCGCGGCGGGTGGCTCGGTGCCCTTCCTCACTTACATGCAGTGGGCCCTCCACGATCCGGAGCACGGCGCCTATGGCTCGGGCCGGCTGCAGGTGGGCCCCCGCGGCGATTTCGCCACCTCGCCCTCCCTCGGCCCAGATTTCGCTGAACTGCTCGCTCCGCAGCTGGCCCAATGGCTGGAGGCCCTGCCCGGCCCGGAGCCTTTGGCCCTGGTGGAAGCCGGCCCCGGCGAAGGCGATCTGGCCCTGCAACTGGCTCAGGCCCTGCAGCGCCAGTGGCCGCAGCTGGCGGTGCGCACCGAGCTGGTGCTGATCGAACCCAATCCCGGCATGGCCGAGCGTCAGCGTGCCCGCCTGGCGGATGCACCCCTCCCCTGCCGCTGGCTCAGCTTTGAGCAGCTCGCGCAGCAGCCGGTGCGCGGCGTCTTGCTTGCCCATGAGGTCCTCGATGCCCTGGCGGTGGAGCGGATCGAGTGGGACGGTTCTCTCTGGCGCCGCCAGCGGGTGGCCCTGCACGAGGACCCTGCTGCCGGCCCCTCGCTCCGGCTTGAACCCGGCGAACCCCTTGAGCCCCGCATCGCTGCACAACTCGAGCCCCTCGGGCTGGTGCCGGCCGGTGCGCAGCGCCAGAGCGGTTGGTGCACGGAGCTCCATCCCGGCCTGGGTTCCTGGCTGCAGCAGGCGGCTTCAGCCCTCAGCGATGGGGCGCTGTTGGTGATCGACTACGCCCATGAGGCCTGGCGCTACTACGCCCCCCAGCGCAGCAACGGCACCCTGATGGCTTACCGCCAGCAGCAGGCCACCAACGATCCGCTGCTCGAGCCCGGCCACTGGGATCTCACCGCCCACCTCTGCATCGAGAGCCTGGAGGCGGCCGCTGTTGCGCAGGGCTGGAGCAGCCTCGGCCACCGCCGCCAGGGCGAAGCGCTGCTGGCGCTCGGGCTCGCGCAGCGCCTGCACGGCCTGCAGCAGCAGAGCGGGGTACCCCTTGATGCCTTGCTCAGCCGTCGAGAAGCCCTGCTGCGCCTGGTGGATCCCCATGCGTTGGGTGATTTCCGCTGGCTGGCGTTTCAGCGGCAGGACGCGACATCGCTGCCGCCGGCCTTGTTTCTGCAGGATCCACCGATGGCCTGATCGGATCGCTCAGGCCCTGAGTTCGATGCGCTGATGGCTGCTCAGCGGCAGCGCTCCAGGGCGGCAAGCACGTGCTTGCCGCTCACATCACTGCGGATCTCCACGCTGCCAAGGCTCGTGGGCAGCACGAAGCGCACCGTGCCGTCGCGCACCTTCTTGTCGCCCTGCAGGCACGCGAGCACGGCCGCCGGCTCGAGCTCCGGCCAGCGCACCGGCAGGCCTGCGGCGGCAATCACCGCCCGCTGGCGCTGCTGATCCTCCGGACTCCACAGGCCGAGCTCCAGCGCCAGCTCTCCGGCGGCCACCATCCCGATCGCCACGGCTTCGCCGTGCAGGTAAGTGCCGTAGCCGCATAGCGCTTCCACCACATGGCCGAGGGTGTGGCCGTAGTTGAGGATGGCCCGCAGCCCGCCCTCGCGCTCATCGGCGGCCACCACACGGGCCTTGGCGGCAGCGGATCGCTCGAGGACGCTCTGCAGCAGCTCGGCAGGCAGGCTGCCCATCGCGCTCAACCGTTCCCCGGCCGCCTCCAGCTCCTCAAACAGCGCGGCGTCGCCGATCACGCCGTACTTGATCACTTCGGCCATGCCGGCGCGGAATTCGCGCTCCGGCAGGGTCTGCAGGGTGGTGGGGTCGATCAGCACCAGCCGCGGCTGGTGAAAGGCACCAATCAGGTTTTTGCCGCCGGGATGGTTCACCCCGGTTTTGCCGCCGATCGAGGCATCCACCATCGCCAGCAAAGTGG
>VGPP01000023.1 GCA_016882585.1 Cyanobacteria bacterium M_surface_7_m2_037 | reverse complement strand
GCTTCCACCTGCTCCAGCCCCGCTGCGTGGAGCAGGGCCAAAACAGCGCTGCTCTGATCGTGATGGTGCTCCAGCAGGATCCAGCCCCCCGGGGCCAGATGGGCCATGGCTCCCGCCGCGATCGTGCGGATCGCTGCCAGCCCGTCGGCACCACCATCGAGGGCCAATGCGGGCTCGTGGTCGCGCACGCCAGTTTCAAGCTCGGCCCACACAGCCGTGGGGATGTAGGGCGGATTCGACACCACCAGCTGCAATGCGCCTGCGCAATCCGCCAGCGGCTGCCACCAGCTGCCCTGGCGCAGCTCCACGACATCCAGGCGCTGATGGGTTTCGAGATTGCGGCGTGCCACAGCCAGGGCCTCTGCGGATTGATCCACCGCAATCCCACGGCTGCCAGGCCAGGCCAGGGCCAGCGCCAGGGCCAGGCAGCCACTGCCCGTGCCTAGATCCGCCCAGAGCAGGGGGCTGCGCTCCGCGGCGATCCGATCGGTGGCCAGATCGATCAAGAGCTCCGTTTCCTGCCTGGGAATGAGGGCACCGGGCCGCACCTCCAGCTCCAGATCGCGCCAGGGGCAGCGCCCCACCAGGTATTGCAGGGGTGCAGCGCTGCTGAGATGGCGTTGCCAGAGCGCCTCCAGCCGATCCAGCGGTTTTGCCAGGGTGACGGACTGATCCGGGTAGAGCCGCAGTTGCTGCAGCGCCTGCCAGCGGATCCCGCCTTCTAGATCCAGTAACCAATCGAGCTCACTGGCCTCCCCGCCGGCCTGCAGTTGCCTCCGCCGCCATTGCAGGAGTTCAGCTGCGGCAATCGCGTGGCCCATGGCTCAACCCTAAGCAGCGCTGCTTCAGCAGGGCCGCCACCACAGGCCGGGTTCACTGCGCAGCACCCCAGCCAGCTCCAGCCGCAGCAGCCGCTCGCTCAGCACCGCTGGGCTCTGGCGCAAACGATCACAGAGGTGATCCAGCGAGGCCCCAGCACCCAGGGCGGCTAGCAGGGCCGCCTCACGCTGCAGCAGGGGGGCATCGGCTGCGGCAGTGCTCCGCTGGCTGGCTGGGTGGAGGGGGCCCCTGCCCAGGCTGGAGATCAGATCAGCCGGGTTGATCAAGGGTGTCGCGCCCTGCCCCAGCCAGCGGTTGCTGCCGGCGGCACTGATGCGGCCGGCATCGGCCGGCACCACCCAGATCGGGATGCCCAGATCCCAGGCCAGCTGCGCCGAATGCAGAGCGCCGCTGCTGGCAGGGCATTCCACCAGCACCAGGGCCTGGGCCAGCGCCACCTGGAGGCGATTGCGCAGGGCGAAGTGCCCCGCGCGGCCCGGAGTTCCCTGCGCCAGCTCGCTCACCAGCAGGCCCTGTTCCGCCACGGCGGCCTGCAGTTGCGTGTGATGGCGCGGATAGACGCGGTTGAGCGGTGTTCCCAGCACACCCACCGGCCGCCCGGCCGCCTCTAGGCAGCCGCCGTGCGCCTCTGCATCGATCCCTTCGGCCAGCCCGCTCACCACCGGCCAGCCTGCTTCGGCCAGGGCCCGCCCGATCAGCCGCGCCATCGTGAGGCCATGGCGGGAGGGGCGGCGCGTGCCCACCACAGCTACGGCCTGGCTCTCGCCCAGGGCGCGCCACAGCGACCCCTGCCCGCGCCAGAAGAGCTGCAGCGGCGGGCGATCGAGTTGGAACAGCGCTTCGGGATAGGTGATGTCGCTCGGAAGCAGCCGCGCTGGCTGCGCCCATCGCCGCCGTTCCGCTGCACTGGGGGGCTGGCTGATCGGGGCCGGCCCATGGCTGCTGCGGTAGTGCTCGAAGGCCTCCAGCTCTCGCCGGCTCAGGCGTGGCTTCCCGCTCAGCACATGGTCAATCCGCTCCGAGCTGGCACCCCAGGCCTCCTCAAGGCTGCCGAACATCGCATCGAGCCGCTCCATCCGCTGCCAACCGATCCCCGGACAGCCCGACCACACCAGGCGCCAAAGGCGCGCTCGCTCAATGGCGGGATCGTGCCCGCGGGGCCGTTGCCGGGCCGCCTGGATTGGATTCGATGCAGTTCGCAGGGCTGCCGCTGCAGCGGCCGAGGCAAAGGGCGCCTGCACCACGGTTCCCATGCACACCACCTCGCCAGTACGTCAGTACTATAGCGAGAGCGGTGGGCCTCAGGCTGCGCCCTGCTGCAGGCGTTCAACGGCGCGGCTCAGGTTGGCTGGGAGCCGGCGCATCAGCTTGCGCTGCCCTGGCCCGGCGGAGAGGTCCACGAGCACCAGCTCCACGCTGGCTTCGGCGGCCACGCTGCCATCGGCCTTCACAAACTGGCTGCGCCAGGGCAGCTTCACGCCCTGGCGCGGCAGCACCCAGCTGCTCAGGCACACCTCCTCGCCGTGCAGCAGCGCCTGGCGGTATTGGATCGCCAAGCTCACCACGGGTAATTCCAGGCCCTCGGCCGACAGATCGGCGTAGGCCAGGCCGGCGGCGCTGAGGGCTTCCACCCGGGCCTCCTCCAGCCAGCTCAGATAGGCCCCATGCCACATCACGCCGGCGTGATCGGTGTGTTGCGGCAGCACGCGCCGGATCAGGCGCCAGGGCTGCGGTTGTTGTTGCTCCGTCACGGTGTTGGCTGCGGTTGGTCCGCCGCGGCGGATCAGCCATAGGCTGCCCCAGCGCGTTGCCATGGCTGTGTTCCGCAACCTTCTGATCGCCGATTCCGGTAAGGGCCACGTTGAGGAGATGGTGCGCATGCTGCGCGACATCCCAGCCGTGAAGCAGGCCCGAATCAACCTCCTGCATGTGGTGTCGGAGCAGGCGGGAGAGAGCTACGCGGAACACTCCCAGAAGGCCGCCGGCATCGTGGCGGAAGCCGTGCAGCGCCTTGGCCTCAACCCGGCCGAGGTGAACACGATCATTCGCCAGGGCGACACCAAGCAAACGGTGCTCAAGGTGGCTGATGAGCTCAACGCCGATCTGATCGTGATGGGCTCCCGCGGGCTGGGGCGCCTGCAGTCGATCCTGAGCAATAGCGCCAGCCAATACGTCTTCCAGCTCTCCACACGGCCGATGCTGCTGGTGCGCGACGACCTCTATGTGCGCCACATCAACCGCGTGATGGTGGCTGTGGATGGCACCGGCGTGGGTGACGACGCCCTGCGCCTCGCCTGCGAGCTGGTGCGCGACACTCCCGGCGCCAGCCTCACCGGCATCCACATCAGCCGGCAGGACATCACCCCATCGCGCGGCGGCAAATCCCCAGCGGATGAGGTGCTCGAGAAGGCCGTGCAGCGCGCCCGCGGCTTTGGCGTGGAGATGAAGGCGATCCACCGCACCGGCGATATCGGCCGGGGCGTGTGTGCGGTGGCCCAGGAAGAGAAAGCGGATCTGCTGGTGATTGCCTCGCAGGATCGCCGGCCCCTGGTGGCTCGCGGCCTGGTCGACATCGATCGCCTGCTCGGTTCGTCGGTGAGCGATTACATCCGCGTGCACGCCCCGGCGCCGGTGCTGCTGGTGCGTGAGCCCGAAGGCCGCCGCTGATGCATCCAGGCGCGGCGGCCCGATCGCTGCGACCTCAAACCAGCGCCCAACAAAAATCCCCGGAGCGGCTAAACCGCTTCGGGGATCGGTGGTGTGTTGAGGTGTGGGCAGGCCAGCCGGCCCGGTGATCAACCCTGGCGGCTGCTGGTCTGGATGTACAGAACCAGCAGGAACACGGTTGGAACCAGCACGAACATCAGACTGGCGACGAAGCCGAGATCGTTGGTTTCCATTGCAAAAGCCTTCAGCGCGAAGACGGTATCACCGCCGCAAGGCGCCGATCAGGCCTCTTCATCGCTCGTAGTGGTTTCGTCGGCAGGGTCCTCCTCGCTGGCCTGCACCGGCCAGGCCGTGGGGCCGGCGGCCAGGGGTTCGGCCTTGGCCTTCTGCACCTTCTGATCGAGGTCCGCCAGGCCGGTCTGCGGCTTGGTGAGCACCAGCACCGATTGATTCACCAGCGCCTGGCAGGCCAGGCGCCACGTTTGGGGGCGGCGGCGCAGCTTCTGCTCTTCCACAGCGGTGCGGCCGCTGAGGCTGCCGGGGCTGCTTTCGCCCACCACATCCACAAAACAGGTGATGCACTGGCCGCAGCCTCCGCAGTTGCCCAGCTGCCCCTTCAGGCCGTAAAGCGCGATGCCCTCCCGCAGGGCCACCTCCCGCAGGTTTTCACCCGGGTAGCACTCCACGTCGCGACCCTCGCGCACAAATCGAATCACGGGCATGGCAATCCCTGGGCAACCGCCGCATTCTGAGCCTCAGGGTTGCGTTTTGTAACCGCCGCCGCCTGCTGGATCTGCCGCTGGGGAGCTCTGCTCCGCTGGTGGCGGGCTCCAAGGCATCACGGCACGTTTCAGCTGTGCTGCGATCGAATCAGTGGGCCACAGGAACCCCTTACCATCGCCAGCACGGATCAAGTGTCTGCTGGTTTCGGCTGGCTAAACCTGATCGTGTTGCCAACCGCCTACCGGTTCTCCGGAGCGGACGGCTGATTGTTACCCCGGACCTAACCCCCATGGGATTGCCCTGGTATCGGGTGCACACGGTCGTGATCAACGACCCGGGCCGTCTTTTGGCCGTGCACCTCATGCACACCGCTCTGGTTGCCGGCTGGGCCGGCTCCATGGCGCTCTATGAGCTGGCCATCTTCGATCCCTCCGACCCGGTGCTCAACCCGATGTGGCGCCAGGGCATGTTTGTCATGCCGTTCATGGCCCGCCTGGGCGTGACTGGCAGCTGGGGCGGCTGGAGCATCACCGGTGAAACCGGTGTTGACCCAGGCTTCTGGAGCTTCGAAGGTGTGGCAGCAGCCCACATCATTCTCAGCGGCCTGCTCTTCCTGGCCGCCATCTGGCACTGGACCTACTGGGATCTGGAGATCTGGCAGGACCCTCGCACCGGCGAGCCCGCCCTCGACCTCCCCAAGATCTTCGGGATCCACCTGCTGCTGGCCGGTCTGGCCTGCTTCGGCTTCGGCGCCTTCCACCTCACCGGTGTGTTCGGCCCTGGCATGTGGGTGTCAGACCCCTACGGCATCACAGGCCATCTCGAGCCGGTGCAGCCCTCCTGGGGACCTGAAGGCTTCAACCCCTTCAACCCGGGCGGCATCGTGGCTCATCACATCGCTGCTGGCATCGTCGGAATCATTGCCGGCATCTTCCACATCACCACCCGCCCGCCGGAGCGCCTCTACAAGGCTCTGCGGATGGGCAACATCGAAACGGTGCTCTCCAGCGCCATCGCTGCGGTGTTCTTCGCTGCCTTCGTGGTAGCCGGCACCATGTGGTACGGCGCTGCTGCCACCCCGGTTGAGCTGTTCGGCCCCACCCGCTACCAGTGGGACCAGGGCTACTTCAAGACCGAGATCAACCGTCGCGTGCAGACCGCACTCGACAACGGCGCCAGCAAGGAACAGGCCTACGCCACGATTCCTGAGAAGCTCGCCTTTTACGACTACGTGGGCAACAGCCCTGCCAAGGGCGGTCTGTTCCGTGTGGGTCCGATGGTGAACGGTGATGGCCTGCCCACCGGCTGGCTGGGTCACATCGCCTTCACCGACAAAGAGGGTCGCGATCTGGAAGTGCGCCGTCTGCCCAACTTCTTCGAGAACTTCCCTGTGGTTCTGGAAGACAGCCAGGGCATCGTTCGCGCTGACATCCCCTTCCGCCGCGCTGAAGCGAAGTACTCCTTCGAGCAGACCGGCGTGACCGCCACGGTGTACGGCGGCGCCCTCAACGGTCAGACCTTCACCGACCCTGCCGACGTGAAACGCCTGGCCCGCAAGGCTCAGCTGGGTGAAGCGTTCGAATTCGATCGCGAGACTTACCACTCCGATGGCACCTTCCGCAGCTCACCCCGCGGCTGGTTCACCTTCGGCCACGCCTGCTTCGCGCTGCTGTTCTTCTTCGGTCACATCTGGCACGGTGCTCGCACCCTCTACCGCGATGTGTTCGCCGGTATCGACCCCGATCTGGGCGAACAGGTGGAGTTCGGTCTGTTCCAGAAGCTGGGCGACCGTTCCACCCGCCGTCTGCCGGAGGGCTACGTGCCCCCCGCCGGCACCACCCTCAGCTGATCGCCACGAGGTTCAACCATGGAAAGCTTCGCTTACATCCTGATCCTGGCCCTGGCGATCTCCACCCTGTTCTTCGCGATCGCCTTCCGCGATCCCCCGAAGATCGGCAAGTGATTCAGCTCCGCCAGGAGCACCGCTCAACCCCTGCCACGGCAGGGGTTTTTTGTTGTCTGCAACAGCTCCAGGCCGTCAGTCTCACGGTCTGGAGCGGCTTTGCCTGGAGCACAGAACAAAATCCCTGGCCAGATCTCCCTTCTCAAGTGGACGAAGACTGTCTACACTTGCTTCACATTTCCGGCGGACTTTCGGGCCATGCAGTGCCCTTCGTGCCAGCACACCGACAGCCGCGTTCTCGAATCGCGTTCCGCTGATTCCGGCCGCAGTGTGCGCCGCCGCCGCGAATGTTTGCATTGTGAATTTCGCTTCACCACCTACGAGCGGGTGGAAACGGTGCCGATCACGGTGGTGAAGCGCAATGGCAGCCGCGAAGCCTTCAATCGCAGCAAGTTGCTGCATGGCTTGATTCGCGCGTGTGAAAAGACAGGGTTGGAACCCAGCCGTTTGGAAGTTGTGGTGGATGAGCTGGAGCTGCAGCTGCAGGGCCGCAGCGGCCGGGAGGTGAGCAGCGGCGAAATCGGCGAACTGGTGCTGCTGCAGCTGGCCGAGATGAGTGATGTGGCCTATGTGCGCTTTGCTTCGGTGTATCGCCAGTTCCAGAGCGTGGGCGATTTCGTCGCCACGCTTGAGGGCTTGAAGGAAGGCCCGAGCCGCCGCAGCGGCGGGAAGCGTCTGGCGGCTGTGGGCTGAAGGGGGCGTCTCACTGGTTTGTATAGTGTGAGATTCCTCTGCGCCCGTTGGCGGGCGGCGACAGAGGCTCTCTCGTACTGCCACAGGCAGGCCGCCGACTCTCCATGACCGTGACCCCTTCCGATCTCACCACCAGCGAGCAGGAGCTCGCCGGGGATCAGGATTTCGCCGCTGAGGCGGCCGCCGATTTCGATCTCGGCATTCCGGAAGAGGTGCCCAGTGCCGATGATTCAAGCAGCCGCAACGCTGGCCGCGATCTCGATGCCGTGGGCTTCACCCTGGATGAGTTCGCGTCGCTGCTGAGCAAGTACGACTACAACTTCAAGCCTGGCGACGTGGTGAAGGGCACCGTGTTCGCCATCGAGCCCAAGGGCTCAATGATCGACATCGGCGCCAAGACCGCCGCCTTCATGCCCATGCAGGAGGTGTCGATCAACCGGGTGGAGAGCATCAGCGATGTGCTCGAGCCCGGTGAGGAGCGTGAGTTCTTCATCCTCAGCGAAGAGAACGAAGACGGTCAGCTCACCCTCTCGATCCGCCGCATCGAGTATCAGCGCGCCTGGGAGCGCGTGCGTCAGCTGCAGAAGGAAGACGCCACCATCTACAGCGAAGTGTTTGCCACCAACCGTGGAGGTGCACTGGTGCGCGTGGAAGGCCTGCGCGGCTTCATCCCCGGCAGCCACATCAGCACCCGCAAGCCCAAGGAAGAGCTCGTTGCCGACTTCCTGCCCCTCAAGTTCCTTGAGGTGGATGAAGAGCGCAACCGCCTGGTGCTCAGCCATCGCCGCGCCCTGGTGGAGCGCAAGATGAACCGCCTGGAAGTGGGCGAAGTGGTGATCGGTACCGTCCGCGGCATCAAGCCCTACGGCGCCTTCATTGATATCGGTGGTGTGAGCGGCCTGCTGCACATCTCCGAGATCAGCCACGAGCACATCGAGACACCGCACACGGTGCTCAACGTGAACGATCAGATGAAGGTGATGATCATCGACCTCGACGCCGAGCGCGGTCGCATCTCCCTCTCCACCAAGGCTCTCGAGCCCGAGCCCGGCGACATGCTCACCGATCCCCAGAAGGTGTTCGAGAAGGCCGAGGAGATGGCCGCCCGCTACAAGCAGATGCTGCTCGAGCAGGCCGAAGACAACGAGCCCATGGGCGTCACCCTCGACTGATCCCCATGGTGTGCCTGCAACTGCGCGGCACGACCCTGGGCGATGTGGATGCTGTGCTGTTCGACAAGGACGGCACCCTCAGCATCAGCGAGCCTCAGCTCCTCACCCTGGCTTCGGCCAGGGTTTTTCTTTGCCTGGAGCAGGCTGCCGCGGTTGTGCCAGCCAACCTGTTGCCCGAGCTCCAGCAGCTGCTGGAGCGGGCCTATGGCCTCCGTGCTGCGGCGATCTGTCCGGCGGGCATCACCGCCGTGGCCAGCCGTGATCACAACCTGATTGCCACCGCCACCGCCCTGGTGCAGGTGGGCATGGGCTGGCCTGAGGCCCTCGCCCTGAGCGAGCGGGTGTTTGCCGAGGCCGATCAACAGGATGCACGCCGCAGCCTGGGTGCTCCAGCGGCCACCAGCACCACCACCGATGGACTGCGCCCTTGGCTCGAGCAGCTGAATGCGGCCGGTGTGGTGTGTGCTGTGATCAGCAACGACGACATGGCCGGCATCGAGCACTTCCTCGCCAGCCATGGTTTGGAGGGCTTGTTTGCCGGGTTGTGGAGTGCGGAACATCGCCCCCGCAAGCCGGATCCCGCCGCCGTGCATGGCCTGTGCGAGCAGCTCGGGGTGGCGGCAGGGCGCTGCGCCCTGATCGGCGATGCCAACAGTGATCTGCGCATGGCGGTGGCAGCGGGGATTCCGCATCAGCTGGCCCTCGGTTACACCGCGGCCTGGAGTACTCCACCGCCCTTGGCCGAGCCCCATCCCCTTATTCACCACTGGAGCGAGCTCAGCCTCACGGGCCCTTAGGGTGGTGGGCTATTTGCCAACCCGCTGAGCGAATGAGCAGCACCGCCGGGGCGCCATCGCGCTACGTGTTCACCTCGGAATCGGTGACCGAAGGTCACCCCGATAAGATCTGTGATCAGGTGAGCGATGCCGTGCTCGATGCACTGCTGGCTCAGGATCCGGCCTCGCGGGTGGCCTGCGAAACCGTGGTGAACACGGGCCTCTGCCTAATCACCGGTGAGGTCACCACCACCGCCCGGGTTGACTTCAACACCCTGGTGCGCGGCGTGATCGAGCAGATCGGCTACAGCGGCGCCCGCGCCGGTGGCTTCGATGCCAACAGCTGCGCGGTGCTCGTGGCCCTGGATCAGCAGTCGCCCGATATCGCCCAGGGGGTGAATGAGGCCGACGACCACGCCGGCGACCCCCTCGATCTGGTGGGTGCAGGCGATCAGGGCATCATGTTTGGCTACGCCTGCGATGAAACGCCGGAGCTGATGCCGCTGCCGATCAGCCTGGCCCACCGCCTGGCGCGGCGCCTGGCGGAAGTGCGCCACAGCGGCAGTCTCGGCTACCTGTTGCCTGACGGCAAAACCCAGGTGAGCGTGGTCTACGAAAACGATCAGCCCGTGGCGATCGACACGATCCTGATCTCCACCCAGCACACCGCTGAGATCGACGGCATCTCCGAGGAGAAGGCCCTGCGCGAGCGCATCTCTGCTGATCTCTGGCAGCACGTGGTGGAGCCCGCCACCGCTGATCTGAGCCTCAAGCCCGCCAAAGACAGCACCCGCTTCCTGGTGAATCCCACCGGCAAGTTCGTGGTGGGCGGCCCCCAGGGTGATGCCGGCCTCACCGGCCGCAAGATCATCGTGGACACCTACGGCGGCTACGCCCGCCACGGCGGCGGTGCCTTCTCCGGCAAAGATCCCACCAAGGTGGACCGCTCCGCCGCCTACGCCGCCCGTTATGTGGCCAAAGCCCTTGTGGCGGCTGGCCTGGCCCGTAAGGCCGAAGTGCAGCTCAGCTACGCCATCGGCGTGGCCAAGCCGGTGAGCATTCTGGTGGAGAGCTTCGGCACCGGCGCCATCAGCAACGCCGATCTCACCGCGTTGGTGCAGGAACACTTCGATCTGCGCCCCGGCGCGATCATCGAAACCTTCGGCCTGCGCCAGCTGCCCCAGCAGCGTGGTGGCCGCTTCTACCAAGACGTGGCCGCCTACGGCCACTTCGGCCGCAGCGACCTGAACCTCCCCTGGGAAAACGTGGAGGCGATCGCCGCAACCCTGAAGCAGGCCACCGCCAGCCGCGTTGCTGCCTGAACCGCTCGGCCTGGGCGTTGACCTGGGCACCAGTGGACTTCGGCTGGCGGCGGTGAATGCCGCCGGCCAGGTGGTGGCTGAGCTCAGTGCCGACTACCCCGCCGCGTTTGAAGACCCACGGGGCTGGCGCGATGGCTTGGGCGCGTTGTGCCATGCGTTGCCGGGCGATCTGCGCACGGCGGTGGCCGCGATCGCCATCGATGGCACCTCCGGCACCCTGCTGCTCTGCCACCCAGACGGCAGCCTCGCTTCAGGGCCGCTGGCTGCGGCCCTGCCGTATCACCTGGCTTGCCCGGAGCAGGCGGAAGCCGCCGCGGCGCTGGTGGGTGAAGCGGGTGCTCAAACCCCGGCCGCCAGTGCCAGCGGCAGCCTGGCCCGGGCGCTGCGTTTGCTGGAGCAGGCCCGCCTGTGCCCCGAGCCTGGCCCATGGCTGCTGCGCCACCAGGCCGATTGGCTGATGGGTTGGCTCCTCGGCGATTGGCGCTGGGGCGAGGAGGGCAACAATCTGCGCCTGGGCTGGGATCAGCATCAGCGCCGCTGGCTGGGGCAGCTGGCGCAGCAACCCTGGAGTGCGGTGCTGCCTGAGATCTGCCCGTCGGGTCAGCCCCTGGGGTGCTTGGGGGGCGAAGCGGCAGCGGCGCTCGGCCTACCGGCGACGTGCATGGTGGTGGCAGGTAGCACCGATGCCAGTGCGGCGGTGCTCGCGGCTGATCTGCAGGAGGGTGATGGCGCCACGGTGCTTGGCACCACCTTGGTGCTCAAGCAATTCAGCGATCGGCCCTTGCAGGGCCCTGGCATCAGCTGCCAGCGGGTGGGAGGGCGCTGGTTGGTGGGCGGGGCGTCGAATGCCGGCGCCGGGGTGCTGCGCCGCTGGTTCAGCGATGCGCAGCTGGCGGAGCTCAGCCGCCAGATCGATCCGCGCCGCAGCAGTGGGCTGGCGCTGCGGCCGCTGCCCCGCGCCGGGGAGCGCTTCCCGATCGATGATCCGCTGCTCGAGCCGCTGCTCGAGCCGCGCCCAGTGAGTGATGCCCTCTATCTGCAGGCCCTGCTGGAGGGGCTGGCGGAGATTGAGCGGGCGGGCTGGCAGCGGCTCGAGCAGTTGGGGGCGCCGCCGGTGCAGCGGGTGGTCAGCCTGGGCGGTGGTGCCCGCAATCCGCAGTGGCGGGCCCTGCGCCAGCGCCTGCTGGGGCGGCCTGTGCTTAACCGACCCCAGTGCACAGCGGCGCAAGGTATGGCCAGACTGGCCCTCTCCGCTGTGATTGCCCGATGAACGCTCGCCTGCGCGACTGGTTGGCCATGGCGCTGTTCGTGGTGCTCGCTGGCTACGTGGCCTTTTCCGGTGTGCGCCTGGCCTTGCTGCTGTGGCAGCGCTTTGCTGCGGCCTGAGCCCCCAGAATCGGGCCCTCCTTCACTGCCACGCCGCCCATGGCTGCCGACCCCCTCACCAGCGCCGTTAGCGAGCGCATCTGCAAGCACATGAACGACGATCACGCCGAGGCGGTGCTGGCCTATGCGCGCCACTACGGCGGTGTGGAGGCTCCCCAGCAGGCCCGCATGGTGGCCGTGCGCCCCGAGGCGATGGAGCTAGAGGTGGATGGCCAGCGGCTCGACGTGGCCTTTGATCACACCCTCAGCGACAGCGAAGACGCCCACCGCACCCTGGTGGCGATGCTGCGGGCGATGAACCAGACCTGAACCAGCCCCGGCACGGCTGCGCGGGGAATGCTCCTTTCAGCAGCAGCCCCGCGGCGATGTGGTCCACCCTCTGGCGCCAGAGCCTTGATCTGATCAGCGCAGCCCGCTGCTGCGCCTGCGGCAACGCCTGTGAGCGCAGCACAGGTGGCGCCCTCTGTGAGCGCTGCCTCGAGGAGCTGGCGCTGCCGGAGGGCGGTGTGCAGGGTGATGAACCGCTGCTCTGGTGCGCCCTGGCGCCCTACGGCGGCCGGCTGCGTGCCCTGTTGCTGCGCCAGCGCCCCACGCCGAATCCGGCCTTGATCGCCGCCCTGGCGGCACGGCTGCACAGCTGTTGTGCCTCGGTGTTGGCTGGTGCTGTGGTGGTGCCGGTGCCCAGCTGGAAGCGCGCCGGCAATCCCTTGCCGCTGCTGCTGGCCCAGGGCCTGGTGGCGGCCTCCGCGGGCCAGGCGCAGCTGGCACCCCAGCTGCTGCAGCGCAGCCGCCCCACCCTGGGCCAGCACCATCTGGGCCGCAGCCTGCGCGCCCGCAACCTTCAAGGCGCCTTCACGGCCCAGGCGGCCACACCACAACCGGCCCGGCCCCTGTGGCTGGTGGACGACATCCTCACCACTGGCGCCACAGCCAGGAGTGCAGCTGAGGCGCTGCAGGCGGCGGGGCATGCGGTGCAGGGCCTGCTTGCCCTGGCGAGAACCCCAGCTGCCGCCCCACGGTGATCTACTATCCGCAGGTCGCCACGGCGACGGGCCGGGATAGCTCAGTTGGTAGAGCAGGCGATTGAAAATCGCCGTGTCCCCAGTTCAAATCTGGGTCCTGGCATTGCAAGAGCGCTCCGTTGGCGCCTTGAAACCAACGGCGGACCACGCGATTCATGCCCCTTCCGTTCCAGGACAAGCCGGGCCAGCTGTTCGATAACGCCGACAGCTTCGCCATGGTGTTCGATGAGGCCTGGCAGAAGCTGCTCAGCCAGCCCAAAGCCGCTGCTCTGAGCGCCGACGAGAAGAAGCGCCTGGCGCTGGACGCCTGCGCGGATCACCCCTTCAGGCTGAGCAATCCGGCCATGGCGGATCAGGTGGCTGATTTCCGCATCCGTTTGCTGGGGTTCTAACTGGCCGCCGGGGCGCTCCCCATAGGATCCGGCCATTCCCTGTTTTGGCGATGTCTTCCCCCCTCGCTCGTCTGCTGCGCCAGCTGAGCGCTGGTTTCAGCAACCAGCAGCAGGCTTTCGACAATCCACCCCTCTACGCCCACATCCTTGTGAAGTTCCGGCCGCTTCCCCAGTTGGAGCCCGGTTCACTGCTGCTGGATCAGTCGTACGCCATCAATCCAGCGGCTCCCTATCGCTTGCGGGTGCTGAAGGCCGAGCAGCGCGGCGGTGAGCTCTGGATCACCAACCAGGCCATCCACGATGAGCAGCGGTTCTGGGGGGCCGTGGATGATCCCGCCAAACGCGCCCTGATCAGCGCCGCCGATCTCAAGCCCCTCGAAGGCTGCGCCTATGTGGTGCGCGAAACCAGCGATGGCTTCATCGGTGAGGTGGAGCCCGGCTGCCGCTGCATGGTGGAGCGCAAGGGGGCGCTCTCCTATCTGGTGAGCAGCTTTGAGCTCAGCGGCCGCGGCATGCGCACGATCGATCGCGGCCATGATCCCGCCACCCATGAGCAGCTGTGGGGCTCGCTGGCAGGGCCGTTTGAATTCGAGCGTACTGACGATTACAGCCACGAATTACCGCCCGATTGGCTGGCGGCCTGAACGGCCGGCTACTCGCGCAATGCTCCAGCGAGGTAAAGCTGTGTAAGGGGCTGAGACCTTTGGCGGCGTGCCATCGATAACTTCGGCGCTGGTTTTTTCCCTTGCTATGGCCCTTCCGTTGCTGGCCACCGAGCCGATCACCCAGAACGCCCGGGTGAATAACTTCAGCATCGGCACCGATGAAGCTCCGCGCACCCAGGTGGACGTGGATGAGCAGATCGAGCGCGCCTACCGCCAGATCTTCTTCCACGCCTTCAAGGTGGATCGCGAGCCGATGCTGGAGATGCAATTCCGCAATGGCGATCTCACTGCCCGAGACTTTGTGCGTGGGCTCTTGCTTTCGCGCAAGTTCCGCGAGGGGTTCTACCGCTGCAACAGCAACTACCGGGTGGTGGAGCAGATCGTGGGCCGCGTGCTCGGCCGCGAAGTACACGGTGATCAGGAGCGCCTCGCCTGGTCGATCGTGATCGCTAATCAGGGTCTGGAGGGCTTTGTGGATGCCCTGCTCAGCTCCGATGAGTATCTCGACAACTTCGGGCTCGACACCATTCCCTACCAGCGCTCACGGGTACTGGTGGGTCACGCCAAACCGCAATTGCCCTTCAACCAGCAGGCTCCCCGCTACAGCGCCTACTGGCGTGACATCAGCGCCCGCCGTGCGCCGGCGAACCCCTTTGCCGGCGGTGGTGCCCAGTTCAGTGGCGGCCAGATGTCACCCGCCTGGGTGGGCGGTCAGCCCCCCAAGCTGGCGCAGACGATCTGGCTGGCCCTGGCCGCAATCGGTGGTGTGGAAGTGCTGCGAGTGCTGCTCACCTCCGCAGGCGCCATGGTCGGCACCGGTTCCGCCGGCTGAGCTCAGGCGCACTGATGAGGCGCTGCGTTCAAGCGCTGAGTTCATCCATAAAGGGCTGTTCCTCGTCCTCCGGGAAGGGGTGCAGCTCCAGCTCGGGTTCGTTGAACTCGTTCGCCTCCGCAACAGCTTCAGCGTTGGGCCGATGCAGGGGATGCACCGTGGCGCTGGAGCTCAGCCCTTGAGGCTGCCGAGCTGGGGACTGCTCATTGAGGAGGTCTTCCAGCCGGGCGATGCGCTCTTCCGTGGCGGCCAGCAGATCGGTGGATTCGCTGGAGGCGGAGCTGCTCTGCTGCTGATGCAGGCCCTCCAGTTGAGCCTCGAGCCCTGCCAGCCGCTCCTCCAGTTCCAGCAGGCGCAGGGTGAGGGTTTCGCCCACCAGGCTCAGGGCCTGCAGCTGCTCGCTGAGCCTGAGTTGCAACGATCCGTTGGCAGGGGATGCGCTGGCAGACATGCCTGTAGCCGAGAAGGATTTGGCCGGATGGTATCGGCCCTGAGCGCGGCCGCCAGACCCCATTTTTGTAACGTTTCTCAAAGGTGTTCGAGGATCCAATGGGCACCCATTGGATTCGGCTTAGGCACCAACTGCGCTGGTAACCGTTCGGTGCGTCTTCCTTTCAGGCACGCCCTCCCAAGCAAGCCGTCCAAAGCCCGCCTCCCGTAGCCCCATGACCCTCGCCAACGCTGCCTATCTGGGCATCGAGCGTTATGCCAACAACCGCGTCAACGAGAACTGGACCACCGGTTCTTGCGACGACAAGGTTGCGCTCATCCGCGCTGTGTATCAGCAGGTGCTTGGCAATCAGTACGTGATGGCCAGCGAGCGTCTGGAAGGTCCTGAGTTGCTGTTCAAGCGCGGCTACCTGAGCGTGCGTGAGTTTGTGCGTCAGGTAGCCAAGAGTGGTCTCTACCGCAAGAAGTTCTTCGAGAGCACCAACCCCTACCGCTTCATCGAGCTCAACTTCAAGCATCTGCTGGGCCGCGCTCCCCAGAACAAAGCCGAGATGCTTCACCACTTCACGATCCTGCAGGAGCAGGGTTTTGATGCGGAGATCGATTCCTATCTCGATAGCGCTGAGTATCAAGAGCGCTTCGGTGAAGAAGGCGTTCCCTACCTGCACGGTTGGAACTACTCGGTGGGTCAGCAGGGCCTGCAGTTCTCCTACATGCTGCAGCTGGCTCGCGGTGCCGCTGCCTCTGTGAAAGGCGACATCACCAAGAACCAGTTGCGTCTTAACCCCTCGGTGCACGCTGAGCTGCCGCTGCCTATGGTGAGCCCCAACGCCAAGGGCAATGTGTTCCGCAAGGTGGGCACCGATGGCGTGACCCGTCAGGGCGTGGGTGCCGGCGAAGAGGGCCGCACCTTCCGTGTGGAGATCACCGGTTTCAACAACTACCGCCTGCACAAGCGCAGCAACCGCGTGCGCTTTATTCCCTTCAACAAACTGCTGAAGTACCAGCAGCAGATCCACCGCGAAGGCGGCCGGATCGCTAGCAACAATCCGGTTAACTGACCGGATCCTTTGCTCCCTATTACCCCGAAGCTCCGATGAAGGTTTCTGCAGGCAACCGCGGCACCAGCTTCAGCAATGACCGCCAGGTGTCGTTCACGGTCACCGGTCTGGCCAACAACGACTATTCCCGCACCGCCGATGTGGTGATGAATGTGCCCTACACCCGCATGAACGAGACCATGCGTCTGGTTCAGCGCATGTGCGGCAAGATCACCGGCGTGAGCGTGAGCGGCGGAATCGACGCGTAGTCGAGCTCCACAACGTCTTTTGAGCCCAGCTCCTTCCCCGGAGGGGGCTTTTTGTGGCGTCGCTGTGGCGGCTGCTACCAGGCGGTAGCGTAGCGAGGTCTTGACGGCTTAATGTAGGGCTGTTCTCATTCTGAGAACCGTTGCACTGCAAGCTTTCTGACCCTACAGATGACCGTTTGTTAAGTGCTGCTGATGGGAGTCATCGGCTTGTCCAACAATGACCAGGCCAGGCGATGAGGCGGTTTCGGCCAGCTCCTCGGTTTGGCCCCTTCATCCCCTTCATCCCCCTCTCCCCGACTCACGTCGAGAACAGGAGCTAATCAATGTTCGACGCCTTCACCAAGGTGGTTGCCCAGGCTGATGCCCGTGGCGAATTCATCAACGCTGGCCAGATCGACGCCCTCGCGGCCATGGTCGCCGAAAGCAACAAGCGGATGGATGCTGTCAACCGCATCACCTCCAACGCGTCCAAGATCGTCACCAACGCGGCCCGCGGCCTGTTTGAGGCCCAACCTGCCCTGACAGCCCCAGGCGGCAACGCTTACACCAGTCGCCGCATGGCTGCCTGCCTGCGCGACATGGAGATCATCCTCCGCTACGTCACCTACTCCGTGTTCAACGGC
>VGPP01000022.1 GCA_016882585.1 Cyanobacteria bacterium M_surface_7_m2_037 | reverse complement strand
CTGGAGGCGATCCGCAACCTGGGCGGGCAGCCCGAGCTGGTGCACCTGCCGGTGCCCGCCACAGCGAGCTCATCGATTCGCCGGCATCCCAGCCCCGAACAGGTGCCGGCTGCACTGTGGGCGGAACTGGTTCGTCACAATCTCTACGGCCTGGGGCAGCAGCCCTCCCATTCCCCCCGCTGATGCGTCTCGCTCTCGCCCAGATCAACCCGCTGGTGGGCGACCTGACGGGCAATGGCGAGCAGATCCTGCAGGCCTGCCGCAAGGCCGCAGCGGCAGGCGCTGATCTGGTGGTGGCGCCGGAGCTGGCGCTCTGGGGCTATCCACCGCGCGATCTGCTGCTGCGCCCGGCCCTGCGCCACCAAGAGCAGCAGGCGCTGGACCAGCTGGCCGCCGAGCTGCCGCAGGGGCTTGCCCTGCTGCTGGGCGTGAGCGAGCCCACAGCCGATCGGCAAACGCCCGATCTGTTCAACGCCGCCGCGCTGGTGGAGCCGGGCAGCTGGAGGGTGGTAGCCCGCAAGCGCCTGCTGCCCAGCTACGACGTGTTCGATGAGCGGCGCTATTTCCGCCCGGCCGACGAGCCCTGCCTGCTGGAGCTCGATCGCCAGGGCCGCCGCTGGCGCCTCGGCATCACCATCTGCGAAGACCTGTGGGTGGAAGAAGCGCTGCACCAGCAGCGCCTGCTCGGGGACGATCCCGTGGCCGATCTGCAGGCACTGCAACCCGATCTGCTGCTGAACCTCTCGGCTTCACCCTTCGGCAGCGGCAAAGCTCAGCTGCGGCGTGAGCTGGCCGCCGCCGCGGCCCGCCGGCTGCGCTGCCCAGTGGTGTACGTGAACCAGGTGGGAGGCAACGACGAGCTGGTGTTCGATGGCGGCAGCTTCATCACCGGCGCCTCTGGCGCGGTGATCCACCAGCTGAACTTTGCCGAGGCTGACCTGGGCCTCTGGGATGCAGGATCAGCGGCGGTGGCCTCCGCTTCGGCCGCAGACACACCCGCCCTACCCGCAGCGGATGAGCTGTTGTTGCGCGCCCTGGTGCTCGGGGTGCGCGACTACGCCCGCAAATGCGGTTTCAGCAAAGCGCTGCTGGGGCTGAGCGGCGGCATCGATTCGGCCCTGGTGGCCGCGATCGCGGCCGCGGCCTTGGGCGCGGAGAACGTTCAGGCGCTCCTCATGCCCTCACCTTGGAGCTCGGAGGGATCCATCCACGACTCCCTCGCCCTCGCCGATCGCCTCGGCATCGCCACGCACACGGTGCCGATCGAGCCCTTGATGGCGAGTTTTGATGCAGCGCTCAGCTCACCTCTGGGCGGTGAGCCCGCGGGATTAACAGCCGAAAACCTGCAATCGCGGATCCGCGGCACGCTGCTGATGGCTGTGGCCAACCAGCAGGGGCAATTGCTGCTCTCCACGGGCAACAAAAGTGAGCTGGCCGTGGGGTATTGCACCCTCTATGGCGACATGAACGGCGGGCTGGCCGTGATTGGCGATCTCTACAAAACCAGCGTGTTCCGCCTCTGCGCCTGGATCGATTCAGAGGCCTCAGCCCACTGCCGTGCTGCGCTCGGCCTACCGGCCACCGGCGAGCTGGTGGGCGCCGCCATCCGCGAGAAACCCCCCAGCGCTGAACTGCGCCCCGACCAACGCGACAGCGACTCGCTGCCGGATTACAGCGTGCTCGACCCGCTGCTGCAGTCGCTCCTGGAAGACCATCAAAGCCCCGAAGAGCTGATCGCACGGGGCGTTGATGCGGCCCTGGCCCATCGGGTGATGGGCTTGCTGCGCCGCGCCGAATTCAAACGCCGCCAGGCCCCACCCGTGCTCAAGCTCAGCCAGCGCTCCTTTGGCAGCGGCTGGCGGATGCCGATCGCTGCGGCTTAGGGAAGCACCCATCAGGCGAGCTCACATCCAGGGCGCGACTGAACACAATCAGGGCGCGAACATCTCCTGCAACACCTCAAGCACCCGCTGCATGGTGCTTGGATCCAGCCGCCCGAGCTTTTTCACAAGCCGGATGCGATCCACCGTGCGCAACTGATCAGGCACCACATGCCCCTGCTTGCCCTCAAAGCTGCAGGCAACGCGATACGGATAACTAAAACTGCCCGACGTGAGCGGGGCAATGATGAAGGTGCCCAGATGGGCATTGAGTTCATCCGGTGAAACCACCACGCATGGCCTGGTCTTGCGAATCTTCTGCCCTTGCGTGGGATTGAGCTCCACCAGGAAGACATCACCACGGCTCACGACCACTGCCAGTCCTCATCGTCAAAGCGGATGGCATCCGGCGGATCGATCAGACCCGCTTGAGAGCTCAATGCAGCGGCTTCCGCCCACCCCTGGCGTACTGGAGCAGCAGGAGCTGCAGGGCGAATCGTGAGCACACCGGCCTCGATCGCGATCTCCACCTCGTCCACAAGGCCTGCTTGCTGCAGCAGCGGCTTACTCAAACGAACGCCGCGGGAATTGCCGATTGGAACCAGCCTCGCCCTCATCGCCAAATTTCGACGTAATCACATCGTAATCACTTTGTTGTGGTCAATCCCTGCCAGCGGCGCCAAGCTGAAGGGCGATCCGCCACCGCGATCGCGCCATGGCCGCCACCATCGCCCCGATCGCCAGCATTGGCGTGCCGCGGGAGATCAAGCCCGATGAGCGGCGGGTAGCGCTCACGCCCGATGCGGTGCGCGAGCTGGTGAGCCACGGTCTGCAGGTGCGCATCGAGCAGGGTGCGGGAAGCGGCGCCGGCATCAGCGATGAGGCCTTTGCCGCCGCCGGTGCCGCCCTGGTGAGCCAGGCAGAAGCCTGGGCTGCCCACCTGGTGGTGAAGGTGAAGGAGCCGCAGGCCGAGGAATTCGCCTTCCTGCGCCCGGATCTGGTGCTGTTCACCTACCTGCATCTGGCGGCCTACCCCGCCGTAGGCCGCGCCCTACTGGAGGCATGCACCACCGCCATCGCCTACGAAACCGTGCAGCTCGCCGATGGCAGCCTGCCGCTGCTGGCGCCGATGAGTGAGATCGCCGGCCGCCTGGCGGCGCAGGTGGGAGCTCGCCTGCTGGAGCACCCCCAGGGCGGGCGTGGCGTGCTGATTGGAGGCTGCACCGGCGTGCGGCCAGCCCGGGTGGTGGTGCTGGGTGCCGGCAGCGTGGGTTGGAATGCCGCCCGCCTGGCCGCCGCCATGGATGCAGAGGTGTTCCTGCTCGATCTCTCCCCCGAGCGGCTGCGCCGCCTGGAGAATCAGCGGCAGGGTCGCCTGGTGAGCCTGGTGAGCAGCCGCGGCCTGCTGGAGCGGCTCGTGCCCTCCGCCGATCTGTTGATCGGCGCGGTGCTACTGCCGGGCGATCGGGCACCCACCCTGGTGGAGGAAGCCCTGGTGGCGCAGATGCAGCCGGGCTCGGTGATCGTGGATGTGGCGATCGATCAGGGGGGCTGCATCGCCACCAGCCGCGAAACCACCCACACCCATCCCGTGATCAGCGTTCACGGCGTGCAGCACTACGCCGTGGGCAACATGCCCGGTGCCGTGCCGTTCACCTCCACCGAAGCGCTGGTGAGCGTCACCCTCCCCTACATCGCGGCTGTGGCGGGCCGGGGCCTGGTGGAAGCCGTCACCGATCGACCGGAGCTGGTGTCTGGGCTGAACACGGTGGCGGGATCGGTGTGCCATCCAGGCGTGGCCAAGGCCCTGGGGCTACCCACGCGCCATCCGATGGCCTGCCTGAGCTGAGGCCTCGGAGTGGAAAACAATCTGAGCAGGCGGGGAACCCTGAGCCGCGCCATCCATACGTTGAGGTGAGCCGTTGCAAGCACGGCTTCTTCGATGCCATGGCCTACTGCCGCGCCCTCGTTCCCTTCCACGGCTCCCGCTCCCCAGGCGAGCTGCTGCGCCCGCTGCTGGAGCAGCTGGGGCTTGAGGTGGAACAACCGGACCACCGCACCCTGATGGCCTTCGAGCGGCCCTGCTCCGGCCGCCGCGTGAACGACTACATGCGCGTGTGGGCCGACTGGAGCGACATCGCCAGCACCGGCGAGCTCTGGCTGGAAACCTTGAGCGGTGAATGCATGGCCCGATCAAGCACTCGCTGCGCGTCGGTGCTCGATCGGATCTGCACAGGGCTCACTCACTGAGCTCGATCGCTTCGAGATAGAGCCAGGCGCCATCCGGGCGGCCAGCCTCGCGGCCAAAGCGGGAGCACTCCCGCAGGGTTCCCCGCTTCCCGGCGGCGCTGTAGTGGGCGAGGAAGGTCACGGTGCCCTCGAGATCATGCGGCCCGCCGGCCTCCGTGGCCACGATCTCCAAACCAACCCAACGCAGCTTGCGGCAGCTGGCCTCCAGCGAGCGGCGCCGGGCCGGCATGGGCTCCTCCGAGGGTTGGGTGCGCAGCAGGTACTCGATCTCAGCCAGGGCAAAGGCGCTGTAGCGCGAGCGCATCAGCTGCTCCGCTGTGGCGGCGGCTCGCTCCTGCCGGTGCAGCGGGCGGCAACAACGGGCGTAGCTGGCAGCCTCGCTGCCGCCACCGCAGGGGCATCGCTGCTGCGGGTCTGGCCCTTTGGCGCCAAAGCCCGCCATCAGTCCTGCCGCCGCAAAGGAGGCAACGGCCGGCGCAGGGCCGCAGGAGCAATGCCCTCGCGCAGCGCCAACACCAACCCCGCCGCCTCGCTGGTGCTGGAGGCTGCGATCACCTCAAGCCCCAGCGCCTCAGCCGTGACCTCCAGCAGACAGGGATTATGAACGGCGATCACGGGAATGCCGCGTTCCGCGCAAGCCAGCACCGCAGCGCCGCCGAGGGCGCCCGCCGGAGCAATCACAGCTCCCACCGCCTCAATCCCTAGAGATGGTGAACCTGCCCCTCCCCCACAAGGAGGAGTCGCCGCAGGCAACAGATCCGGTGCCCGGCTCAAACCCACCAACACGCAAGGCAGGAAGGTGAAGCCCAGCTCCTCGCCGGCCGCACGGGGGTCGAGATCAGGATCGAGCGGCAGCGGGCTGAGGGCCGGGGCATGGGCGCAGGGCAACCCCAGCTCGCGGCTGAGCAGGTGGCTGATCACGGCCTCAGCGCCGGCCAACGCATCCACGCCGCTGCCCTGGCGGTAGGCCGCCAAGGCTTCGCTATCAGAGTCGTCGGGGAAGCGGGCTACCACGGCGATGGCTGTAGCTCCGGCGGCTTTGAGCTGCCGGCCAGCCCGCAGCAGCGCCTCAGGCTGCCCCAGTTGCCCCCAGCTCACGCCGCTGGCACCAAGGCTGAGGCTCACCTCCAGCGGGCGATCCGTGATCACCACCGGCCCGATGTCGAGGCCAAGGGTGGCGCGGCAACCATCGGCCACCTGCAGATGGCGCTGCCGCAACTCCGGCTCAATGCCGGCATCCAGCAGCAGGCCCACCCGCTGCTGGCGAACCGGCTGCAGCAGCAGCTCCCCCGCTGCGAAGCGATCGAGGCTGGATCCCTCCACGTAGTGGATGCGCGGATCGCTCCAATAGAGGGCCGCACCGTTCATCACGTTGGGATGGGTGATCAGGCAGCCGCTGGCCGCCGCCAGCAGGCGTGCCGCCGGCAAGGCATCGCCGGCGTAGCCGCCCACGGCACAGCCAATGCCGGTGGGGATCACCAACAGTGTGGGCAGAGGAGGAGCCGTGCTGATCACGCGTCAGACGCCTCCGAAGTGCCATCGCTGAGCACCACCGCCTCGATCTGAAGCAACGGCGGCATCTCGGGCCGTTGCTGAACTGCGGTGATCGCCCAGCGCAGTGGCGTGCCATGGGCGCCAACCGCCGCTTCCACCTGCTCCCGCAGGGAGCCGCTCTGGCGCTCCAGCTGCAACAGCAAGGGCCGCAGCTGCACGCCGCTCACTTCTGGTACTGACCGAACTGGGCTTCGTAGAGAGCGTCTTCCTGGCCGGCCGTGAGCTTGAGGTCGCTGCGCGGGAAGGCCACACACAGCAGCGCATAGCCCTGCTCCTGCAGCTCAGCCTTCACGCCCATGGCATCGGGCTGATGCACGCTGCCCTCATGGATGCGCGCGGCGCAGGTGGTACACACGCCCGAGCAGCAGGAGCTGGGCAGATCCACGCCGGCCGCCTCGGCTGCTGCCAACACGGTTTGCTCAGCGCTGCAGCTGAAGCTGTGGCTGGTGCCGTTGATCTCACAGACAACGGTGAAGGTGTCGCTCATGGGGCGCAGCGGCAGCTGGTGCTCGTGGCCGTTCATTGTCCCGGATCGCCGAACCGCTAGGCGGGCGCAGCCACCGCGCTCCATTGGGCGGGATGGGGGGCGAGGTATTCCGGTGGCGCTGGATCGCCGGGTTCAGCCAGCGGCGCCGTCAATGCCAGATCAAAGGCCAGTGAAAGGCGTAGATCGTCGTCATCCTCATTGGCCGTCACGGCGTGGTCGGTGCGGGCAGGAAACAGCACAAGCAAGCCCGCCTGCGGTGCCACATCAAGCCAAGGAGCGTTCCACTGCCGGCCACCGGCCGAGGCGCTATCGATCGGCTCGCCGTGACCCACCGCCAACCCCGGCACCAATTCATTCGGCTGCCGCGGCGGAAAGAGCCGCAGGCAACCACAGCGGCCAGTGCCATCACCGTTGAGATACAGCACCGCACTCAGATGAGCGTTGGGATGGTGATGACGCCCCACCACCTGCCCCGCCTCACTCACCACCGGCCAAGCCCGCTGCACATGCAGCGCCACGCTGCCGGCACGAAAACCGAGCTGTTCGAGATAGCTCCAGGCCTGCCGCTCCACCTCCGCCGTAATCGCCGCAAACGCCTCGAGCCGATGCACCTGCCAGATGCCATTGATGTCCCCCGTCCAGGCACAACCCGGCTCCGGATTCCCCTCCGCCTCACCCCGAAGCGCCAACACCTCCTGCATCAGGAGCGCCAGATCCCAAGGATCCAACCGCAACTGCACCCGCGCCAACGCCAGCGGAAACAAGGCCTGGAGTTCCATTGCTAACGCGTCGCTGCGTTCATCCTCCCCGCCACCGTCCCCCCACGCCCAGCCAGCAAAAAAGCTCGCCGGGATGGTCGCATCCGCAAAGCGGCGGCGACCAACCGACGAGGCTTTTTGCTGGCTGCGAGAGCTCAGGCCATGGCAGCCGCACCACCCACCACTTCCAGGATTTCCTGGGTAATGGCGGCCTGGCGGGCCTTGTTGTAGTCGAGGGTCAACGTCTTGGCGAGGGCCTTGGCGTTGTCGCTCGCATTGTTCATAGCCGTCATCCGGCTGGCGAGCTCAGAAGCAGCGGCTTCCTGGAGGGAACGCAGCAACTGGTTCTGCAGATACAGCGGGAGCAGCGCATTGAGCAGCTGCTCGGGCGTCTGCTCAAACACCAGATCCGAGGGAAGGGCAGGCTGGTCGTTGGCAACCGTTCCCTTCTCCACACCCAGCTGACCATCACGGGTGGTGAGACGGAAGATCTCATCATCCGGGCTGGCGATGCCCTGAGGATCCAGAGGCAGCAGGGTCTGCGACACCGGCTTGGAGCTCACCAGGTTGATGAACTTGGTGAAGATGATCTCCACGCGATCGGTGCTGCCGGAGAGGAACTCAGCCAGCACTTCCTCGGCGATCTTGCCCGCTTCAGAAGCATTGGGCACCTGCTCGAGCCCCATGAAGGTGGCGCGAATGGTGTACTGGCTGGCGCGATTCTGGAAGTAGGTGGCCACCTTGCGGCCAATCAACACCAGATCAACCTTGTAACCCTGAGCGGTGAGCTCAGCGTGACGCTGTTCGGTGCGCTTGATGATGTTGGCGTTGTAGCCACCGCACAAACCGCGGTCACCGGTGACGGCGAGCAGGGTGATGGTGCTCACGTCGCGGCTTTCGAGCAGGGGAGCATCCACCGACTCGAATTGCATGCGGGTCTGGAGGTTTTCCAGAATCCGGGCCAGCCGGTCGGCAAACGGCCGGCTGCGCAGCACCTGCTCCTGGGCACGGCGCACTTTGGCGGCGGCCACCAGGCGCATGGCCTCGGTGATTTTGCGGGTGTTCTTAACGGAACTGATCCTGTCGCGGATCTCCTTAAGGTTCGCCATGGAAGGGGTTCTCCGGGTTAACCGTCAGGATCAGGCCGCAGCCAGCATCGACGACTTCACTTCGTTGATGGCGTCCTTGAGCATGGCCTCAGCTTCATCACTGAGTTGCTTCTCGGTTTGCACCTTGTTGATGAACTCGGCCTTGTTGCTCTTGAGGTACTCGCGCAGTTCGCGGCAGAACTGAACCACCGACTCCACGGGCACTTCGTCGATCATGCCTTTCACGCCGGCGTACACCACGGCCACCTGCTCAGCCAGGATCAGGGGGCTGAACTGGGGCTGCTTGAGGATCTCGCGCAGACGCTTACCGCGGGCCAGCTGCTGCTGGGTGGCGGCGTCGAGATCGGAGGCGAACTGGGAGAAGGCGGCGAGTTCGTCGAACTGAGCCAGCTCGAGCTTCAGGGTGCCGGCGATCTTCTTGATGGCCTTGGTTTGGGCTGCACCACCCACACGGCTCACCGAGATACCCACGTTGATGGCGGGGCGCAGACCGGAGTTGAACAGGTCGGAGCTCAGGAACACCTGACCATCGGTGATCGAAATCACGTTGGTGGGGATGTAGGCCGACACGTCACCGGCCTGGGTTTCGATGATCGGCAGGGCGGTCATCGAGCCTTTACCCATAGCGTCGCTCAGCTTGGCGGCACGCTCGAGCAGACGGCTGTGGCAATAGAACACGTCGCCGGGGTAGGCCTCACGACCGGGGGGACGACGCAGCAGCAGCGACATCTGGCGGTAAGCCTGAGCCTGCTTGGTGAGGTCGTCATAGATGACGAGGGTGGCCTTGCCCTTGTACATGAACGACTCAGCAATCGCTGCGCCGGTGTAGGGAGCCAGGTACTGCAGGGCAGCCGACTCGGAGGCGTTGGCCGCCACCACGATGGTGTAGTCAAGAGCGCCCTTCTCGCGCAGCACTTCCACCACGTTGGCCACAGAAGCGGCCTTCTGGCCCACAGCCACGTAGACGCAAACAACGTCTTCGCCCTTCTGGTTGATGATCGTGTCGATCGCGATGGCGGTCTTACCGGTCTGGCGGTCGCCGATGATCAGCTCGCGCTGGCCGCGGCCGATGGGGATCATCGCGTCGATCGCGGTGATGCCGGTCTGCATGGGCTCATGCACCGACTTGCGCTGGATGATGCCAGGCGCCATCGACTCGATCAGACGGGTCTCGCTGGTGGCGATGTCACCCTTGCCGTCGATGGGCAGACCCAGGGGGTTCACCACACGACCCAGCATCGCGTCGCCCACGGGCACGGAGGCGATCTTGCCGGTGGCCTTCACCGTGCTGCCTTCCTGGATGCCCCGGCCCTCGCCCATCAGCACCGCGCCGACGTTGTCGTCCTCGAGGTTCAGAGCAATGCCCTCGGTGCCGTCTTCGAACTGCACCAGCTCACCGGCCATGACCTGATCGAGGCCATAGATGCGGGCGATACCGTCGCCGATCTGCAGCACGGTGCCGACGTTGCTGACGGAAACCGACTTGTCGTAATCAGCGATCTGCTGCTTGAGGATCGCGCTGATCTCGTCGGGGCGGATGGAAACCATGGGAGGCGAGAAAGATGAGGACGGGGTGTGAGGAAAGGAATTCGGGTGCGGGGCTAGCCCACCTTGGCCAGCGCCAATCCGAGGCGACGCACCTGACCCGCGAGGCTGGCGTCAATCACCTTGGAGCCAACCTTCACGACGAAGCCGCCGATCAGATCCGGATCCACAGAGACTTGAATCTCCAGCTTGTCGGTACCGGCCACGGCCTGAACCTTCTTGCTGAGCTCGGCCTGCTGCTCTTCGCTCAGAGCGGTGGCCGAGGTCACATTGGCGAGCGCGATGTTGCGCTGCTCGCGATAGAGCTCGAGCATGCGGTCGAGCACGGCATCGAGCACGCCGATGCGCTGGCGATCAGCCAGCAGCTTCAGCAGGTTGAGGAAGGAGGGAGTGAGCTGATCGGTGAACAGCTTCTCGAGAGCAGCCTTTTTGGCATCCACTTCAAGAACGGGCGAGGCCATGGCCTGGCGCAGTTCGGGAGATTCGTGCCACAGGGCGAGAACGGCCTTGGCCTGATCCACCACCTGATCCACTTCCTGGCGGCTCTCGGCCACCTGCAGGAAGGCTTCGGCGTAGGGGGTGGTGATCGTGTTGAGCAGCGGCATCAGGCGTTCCCCAGGGTGTTGATGGACTGGCTGACCAGCTGGGCCTGTGCTTCAGCGCTGAGCTTGCCGGGGAGCGTGGCCAGAGCTTTTTCGATGGCCAGGCGGGCGGCTTCACGACGCAGCTGGTTGCTCACGCGTGCGGCTTCAGCATCCATATCGGCAGCGGCACCCTGCTTGAGGCGAGCCATCTCATCGATGGTGCGCTTCTCGCTTTCGAAGCGGATGGCTTCGGCACGGGCCTTGCCGTCGGCACGGATCTGCTCAGCCTTCTGCTGAGCCTCGGCCAGGTCTTTCTGAGCCTGAGAGAGCTGCGTGGTGGCACTGGCCAGACGCTCTTCAGCATCTTTGAGGTCGGCCAGGATGATCGCCCGACGCCGCTCGAGGATGCCGCCCAGGAAGTTGGGCAGGAACTTGTAGAGGGCGAAGATGACGATCGCCAGGTTGATGATGTTGGTCTCGAACACGTTGAGGTTCAGACCAAAGCCACCGTGGTTGGCGAAGAGGCTTGGGAAAGTCATTTGGCGGCCAGCAGACGGTCGACGATCAGGTCACCGAGCTTCTCGGCGTCGCCCTTGAGCTGGCCAAGGGCTGCTTCCCGCTGGGCATCGATCTCACGACGCGCGGCTTCGCGGGAGGCATTCGCTTCAGCTGTGGCAGTCGCCAGAGCATCGCGATAAAGCTTGTCGGAATCTTGTTCCGCTTCCTGAATCAGCTGTTGGGTGGCCTTGCGGGCCTCCTTGAGCTGCTCACGCAGATCCGCTTCCAGACGCTCCACCTGAGCCAGCTTTTGCTTGGCCTCGGCACGGCTGGTGGTGATGTAGCCCTCGCGCTCCTCCACAACCCGACCAACGGGGCGGAAGAACAGGGCGTTGAGAATGAAGGTGAGGAGAACCACCTGCACCGCCATCAGCGGCAGGGTGGCATCGAGGTCAAACAGACCTCCCTCCGTTGCACCAAGCAGGAGCCAGCTGGTCATGAGGCGGGGGTGCGGGCGGTGGAAAGCGGTCGCGTGCGGATGCAGAGAGGTGAAACGAGTGCGGAGACCCGGCTAAGCCAGGCCTCCGCTCACCTCAGGCGCGATCAGCCGGCGAAGGGGTTGGCGAACAGCAGCACCAGTGCGACCACGAGGCCGTAGATGGTGAGAGCCTCCATGAAGGCCAGGGACAGCAGCAGGGTGCCGCGGATCTTGCCGTCGGCCTCGGGCTGACGAGCGATGCCTTCAACAGCGGAACCGGCTGCGGTGCCCTGACCGATACCAGGGCCGATGGCGCCGAGGCCGACAGCCAGACCAGCTGCGATCACAGACGCAGCAGAGGTGATGGAATCCATGGTGGAACGAAGGATGTAGGGCGCTGGGAGAGCGCGGACGGGGACCGGGACGTTATCCCTGCGCCTGGGACATCTCGGATTGACTCGAGATGGGCCCGGATCGTGCCGGACCTGCGCGCAAGGAGTTTGCCAGAGCGAGTGACCCGCTCTGGCGGGGTTGAGGACGAGCCTCAGTGGTGCTCTTCGTGCACCGCTTCACCGATGTAATTACCGGCGAGGGTGGCGAAGATGAGAGCCTGAATAGCGCTGGTGAACAGGCCAAGGAACATGGCCGGCAGGGGCACCAGCAGAGGAACCAGGAACGCCAGCACAGCCACCACCAGTTCGTCGGCCAGGATGTTTCCGAACAGACGGAACGACAGCGACAGAGGCTTGGTGAAGTCTTCGATGATCTTGAACGGGAGCATGATCGGCGTTGGCTCCACGTAGTACTCGAAGTACCGGAATCCTTTGCGGCTCAGGCCGGCATAGAAGTAAGCCAGCGACACCAGAAGGGCCAGAGCCACGGTGGTGTTGATATCGGCGGTGGGAGCGCCGAGCTCACCTTCAGGAAGATGAATCAGCTTCCAGGGCACCAGGGCGCCGCCCCAGTTGCACACGAAGATGAACAGGAACAGGGTGCCGATGAAGGGCAGCCAATCGCGGTACGCCTTCTCGCCGATCTGTTCGCGGGCGAGATCACGGATGTAATCCCACAGAAACTCGAGCAGGTTCTGCATGCCGCGCGGATCGCGCTCCATCTTGCGGCTGCCCACCAGCACAAAGGCCAGCAGAGCACCAATCACCACCCAGGAGCTGAGAAACACCTGGCCGTGGATCTTGAGGTTGCCCAGCTGCCAATAGAGGTGCTGACCCACCTCAAGTTCGGCAAAGGGAAGAGCGAGTGGCAAGAAACCCATCGGGTTGTGCGTTCGGTGTCGCCAGAGCGACGGTTCAGGGAGAGGTCAGCTCAGGAATCGAGCAGAACCTGAAGAATCAAGGCCGGTTTGTAGAGCAGGAAGCCGAGCAAGGCCGGCAGGAGCTCCAGCTGGGGAAGGCGGGCCGAGGCCAGCACCAACACCACGGGCACAAGCAGCTGCGTCTTGCCCACCTTCTTGGCACCGTTGCCGAGCTTGCCCACGCTGCGAGCCAGAAGCCGCAGATAGAGCAAACCGCCCAGTGCACCCACCAGCAGAGAGCCGGCGATGTGAAGGTTGAAAGCCAGGGCCGTGATCAGCACCGCAATGGCGGAAACGATCAAGGTGGCCAGGAGCAGACGCCGCTGGAGGCGCAGGTAGTCGTCGGAGGGGGCAGCGGCAGCCTGGGAGGCCGCCTCAACCGCCGTCGTCGGATCCGCCGGCAGATCCTCGCCCTCACCGTGCATCGCCTCGGTTGAAGCGTTGTCGTTGTGAGGGAGCGGGGGGGTTGCCAGCAAGGGCTCCTGCGCTCTGAAAAGGCGCGCGGAATCTATCACGCAGCGCCGCCCACACCCGGCTGAAGCAGCAGCACCCGCTGGACCAGCAACTCCCTTGCCACAGCGGCGATCTGCCCCTCAGGCCAGCCCAGGGCCAAGCGGCCGATGGGCGTGTCTGCCGGGGCCTGCTCCAGCGCCTGCATCAGGGCCAATCCATCGGCGCTCAGATCCAGCGGTGCCATATCGGAATCGAGCAACGCTGAGCCCGGCCATCCCCACAGGCAGGGATTGCGCTGGCCTGCAGCCGCCAACAGCGCTGCATCGTTATCCCAGTTCCAGCAACGCAGGGGGGGCTTGGCCAGGAAAAACTCGAAGTGGCTGATGTCGGGGTCGAGGTCTTCGATCAGCTGCCACTGTTGCAAGGGCGGCAGGGCCTGAGCGCGCTCGAGCAGTTCGCCCTGCAGCAGCCGAGCCGGATCCCACACCTGGGGATTGGAGAAACCGGCGAACTCCAGATCGGCAGACGCCACGAAGGCCATCAGCCGCTCGAGGTTGTAGCTGGTCTCCTGGGGGTGGAGATACATATCCGCGAAGTTGGCATCCGCCGCGCAATCGATCGCCCAGCGCTGCTCATGGTGCCGGCGCAGCCGGTTGTGCTCCGGCAAGGCAGCCAGGAGCTGCCGCCCGAGCCGCAGCCCCTCCTCACCCGTGCCCACGCCCATGGCGGTGAGAGCCCGCTGGGTTCGGTGGATCTCCCAGCGGCCGCCATCGGCATACAGGAAGAGATGCAGCAGCGCCCCAGGCTTGAGCAGCGCTGCCAGGGCCTTCAGCCCGGCCTCCGGCTCCCGCAGGTGGTGCAGCACCCCAACGGAATTGATGTAGTCGAAGGGGCCTTCACCCTCCAGCTCCAGCAGGCTGCGGTTTTCGATGCGCACCCGCGCCCGCTCGTGGCCGCCGGAGCGGCGCACGCGCTCGCGGGCCACCTCGAGCGTTCCCGGCGAAATATCCACCGCCAGGATCTCGGCGCCGGGATTGAGATGAGCCAGGTAATCCGTGCTCACACCCGTGCCGCAGCCGGCATCAAGCACCCTGAGGGGAGCTCCATCGGCCGCGCGGGGCGCCACCGCACCGGTGCAGGCGGCATAGGCCGCATCCACGCACCAACGCCAGTTGTATCCCGGCGGTGGACCGTCCTGCAGGGGATCACCGGGATAGGGGAATCGGTCGTAAAAGGCGCTCACCACTGGGGTGGCGGCATCAGCCGGGGCCTGGGTCATGGCGCAGGAGCAACTCCGCAACCGAGCGAGCTTTTCATGGCTCGGGGGGCCGAAAGGTCCGGGTTCGGGCTCGGCTGCAAACATTTGTTCATGGGCCGCCGGGAGGCCAGAGGGCCAGCCGTAACGTGCCTTGGCCCGGTTCGCTCTCCTCCATGACTGTGACCGCCAGCAGCGGCAGCAGCAGGGTTGCTCCTCAGCGCTACGACACCCTGCCGCTCTCCAGCGTCCGCGAGGCGGAACAGCAGGACCGCTTCCTTGATGGCGGCGAGCTGAACACCCTGGTGACGTTCTTCCAGAGCGGTCAGCTGCGGGTTGAGGCTGCGCGCCGTGTTTCCGCCAATGCCGAGGCGATCGTGGCCCGAGCGGCCAGTCGCATCTTTGCCGGGGGCACACCGCTCTCCTATCTCGACGCGCCGCTGACGCCCGTCGCGGCGACCGGTTCCACACCGTTGGCCACCGACCAGGCCGCCTTCCAGCAGTCGGTGCGAACCTTTGCCGGCGCCAGCGGCGGCAGCAAGCGCGGCAATGCACTCACCCGGCTGCTCGAAGGCGCCGGTGGTGACGCCGATGTGCGCGTGGTGCTGCCAACCGGCTTCAGCCCGATCTCGGTGGCCCGCTACGGCACCGAGCGGATGAAGAAGTCGATCCGCGACCTGGCCTGGTTCCTGCGTTACGTGGGTTACGCCGTGGTGGCCGGCGACCCGAGCATCCTGCGGGTGAACACCCGCGGCCTACGCGATGTGCTCGAAAAGGGCTGCTCCCTGGCCGCCACCAACGTGGCTCTTCAGGAAATGCGCGCCGGCGCGGCCGAGCTGCTCAAGGATCTTCCCGAAGCGCGCCAACTGCTGATCGACAGCTTCAACGTGCTGCTCGAGGAGCTCGCGGTTCCCACTCCCTCGCCGCGCCAGCGTCTGGGCAGCCCCGAAAACCAGGGTCTGCAGCTGCCGGCGATCTATGCCCTCGCAGCCCAGGGCAAGGCCCAGCGCTTCAACATGAAGCCGGGCATGAGCGGTGCCCAGAAAGCCGAAGTGGTGCGCGCCGCCTACCGCCAGGTGTTCGAGCGCGACATCGCCAAGGCCTACAGTCAGATGCCCTGCCCGGTGGAAGCCACCCAGGTGCGCCAGGGCGACATCTCCATGCGGGAGTTCATCCGCTCCCTGGGCCACAGCAAGGAGTACCAGCAGCAGTTTTACGGTCGTTTTGTGAACAGCCGGGTGGTGGAGCTGGCCTTCCGCCACTTCCTCGGCCGGGGCATCAGCTCCCGTGAGGAGTTCACCCGCTACTTCGACATCGTGTCCGCCCAGGGCCTCAAGGGTCTGGTGGATTCGCTGGTGAACAGCATGGAATACGCCCAGGTATTCGGGGAGGAAACCGTTCCCTACCTGCGCGACATCGGCGAAGAAGCCCAGGAGAGCGCCGGTTGGGGTTCCAACCGCAAGCTGTTCCGCTTCAGCGCACCATTTGAAGGTGCACCGCAATACGTCACCCTCTACGCCAGCTACCGCCAGCCCTACGCCGATCAGCACCCCTACGGCGGCGGCAACGATCCGCTGGGCCTCACCTACGGCGCGATCTTCCCGTCGGGCACGGCCAACGTGGGAACCCGTCCCGCCCCGATCCGCTACGACACGCGCCGCATCCTGGTGGGCAATGGCATGCGTCAGCCCGGCCAGATGAACAGCCCGCAGTTCCGGGCATCAACCCCGCGCAAGCTGGGGCCCAAGGTGGTGCGCCTGCAGCAGATCGCCACGGGCGGCAATTCGGTGCCCCGCCGCGGCGGCCAGCCGAGCATCCGCAACACCGAGGCGAGCACCCAGGCGGTGATCCGCGCCGTGTACGTGCAAGTGCTCGGCAACACCGGCTACGCCGGTGAGCAGAACAAGGTTGAAGAGATCAAGCTCGAGAACGGCGACCTGAGCCTGCGCGAGTTCGTGCGCCAGGTGGCCCGCAGCGATGCCTTCCGTCGCCGCTACTGGAGCGGGCTTTACATCTGTAAAGCGATCGAGGTGATGCACCGCCGCCTGCTCGGCCGACCCACCTTCGGCCGCTGGGAGATCGATGCTTACTTCGACGTGGCCGCCCGTAAGGGTTTCTACGGCGTGGTCGACGCCATGCTCAACAGCGTGGAGTACTCGGAAGCCTTCGGGGAAGACACCGTTCCCTACGAGCGCTTCATCACCCCGACCGATCTGAACACCCGCCGGGTCCCTGCCCTCAAGCGCGCCTTCAACGCAGCGGCCTACGCCGACACCACCCCCCGCATCCGCCCCGAAGTCACCCCTCCGTCCGACTTCCGCGGCACCGGCAGCCTCACCGAACGCAACCTGGCAGGACGTAGCGCGGTGATCCGCGGCGGCTGGAGTGCCACCCTCACCGGCGGCGTGACCCTGGCCCCTGCCACCAGCAACCCCGGGGGGCCCTCGTCGCTGCGAATCCCACCGTCCCCCGCCCGGAGTTGGAGTACACCCCGCTGGCAACCCGGCGGCGGCATTACCACCAACTGGAGCAGCGGTGCCACCGGTTATGCCCCCGCCCCCAGCACGGCGACAGCCGCCAGCGTGGGTCGCGTGATCGACGGCTTGAATGCAGCGGTCTCCAGCGGGGGGGCCACCGCCAACGCACAACAGCCCGGGGCCGCCATGGCCAAGGCGCTGCAGCCCGCCAATCTAAAGGGATTCAGCAAGCGCCAAAGCCTGGGACCGGTGGTGTGCCTGTCCCGTAACCCCAGCACGGCCGAGCTGATTGAAGCGATTGAAGCGGTCTATCGCCAGCTGCTGGGGCGACAGCCCTGGGCCTCTGAGCAGCTTCTGGATGCCGAATCCCAGTTTTTCAAGGGTGAGCAGTGCGTGGCCGACTTCGTGGCCAGGGTG
>VGPP01000021.1 GCA_016882585.1 Cyanobacteria bacterium M_surface_7_m2_037 | reverse complement strand
CCTTGGTGAAGTCGAGACCGCCGCGGAGGCACTCGTACACCACACGGCCGTAGTTCTTACCGCTCAGGCCGAGCTTCGGCTTGATGGTGCAACCCAGCAGGGGACGGCCGTACTTGTTCATCCGGTCACGCTCAACCTGGATGCCGTTCGGCGGACCCATGCAGGTCTTGATGAACGCCAGGGGGAAGCGGATGTCTTCCAGACGCAGGTGACGCAGCGCCTTGAAGCCGAACACGTTGCCAACCAGGGAGGTCAGAACGTTGGTGATGGAGCCTTCCTCGAACAGGTCGAGGGGATAGGCGATGAAGGCATAGAAGGATTCCTTGTCGCCAGGAACGTCTTCGATGCGGTAGCAACGGCCCTTGTAGAAGTCGAGGTCGGTGAGGAGCTCGGACCACACAGTGGACCAGGTGCCGGTGGAGGATTCAGCAGCCACAGCAGCGGCCACTTCCTCGCGGGGAACGCCTTCCTGGCCGGTGCACTTAAAGCAAGCCAGCAGGTCGGAATCGAGGGGAACGTAATCAGGAGTCCAATACGTGTCGCGGTACTCCTTAACCCCAGCGTCGTACTTCTTAGCCATGGAGAATCTCCGGGTGGGTCGAGGGAAATGAGTCAGAGGATTGAGCGGCCGTCAGCGGCCAGGCTCAGACCTCAGTCCTTCGAACCAACGAAGCCGGCGCTGCTGTTCAGAGCAGGCTCCACTTCACGGTGGGGACGAGCAATGATGTGAGCGGCAACCAGGCCATCACCCACGCGCTCGCAGGCATCGGCGCCGGCGCGAACGGCAGCGTTCACAGCGCCGGTTTCGCCACGGACGAGCACGGTCACATAGCCGCCGCCCACGAATTCACGGCCGATCAGGCGCACTTCGGCGGCCTTGGTCATGGCGTCAGCAGCTTCGATCGCGGGGACCAGACCCCTGGTCTCGATCATGCCGAGGGCGATGCCCATGGTTTCGTTTGCCATTACCTGCTCCTGGAGGAGGGGTGGAATGTTCGCCTGCAACCATGCTCGGCAGCCGAACCTCCCGTCAAGCCATTTGGGTTGTTGTCACGATCACCGTCTTCGTTGCTACTGATAAGGGCGCCTGATCAGTGCATCACAAAACTTTGGAGATGCTTCTCGCCTGGCGTGGATTCGCTGCCAAACCCACTGTGCTGACTGCAGTTTCGCCGATCAACCAGCGCGGCCCAGCTCGCTTCTGTTGAATGACGGCCTCAGAGGGGCTCCGCGTCGGACACAAAGCCGATCCCGCCGTAATACCCCAGCAGGGGCCGCAGCGTGCTGCGCAGCGGCTCCAGCAGCTCCGGTGCGCAGAACACGATCACGTGGGCGTTGGCTCCCAGGCCGCTGAATTCCATGTTGTCGGACACCGCCCCGCGGGGGCCCCGCCCGGTGACGTGGCGCATCACCGTGTATCCCGTGCAGCCCGCTTGATCGATCGCCTGCAGCACCGGATCCAGCTCGCGTTCGCTCAGGATCAGATCCACCCGCTTCATGGCAGTAGCCGATTCACCAAGGCCATATAGAGAGGTATACCCACCACGATGTTGAAGGGGAAGGTGAGCCCCAGGGCTGTGGAGATGTAGAAGCTGGGGTTGGCTTCCGGCACGGTCATCCGCATCGCTGCGGGAACGGCGATGTAGGAGGCGCTGGCGCAGAGCACCACAAACAGCAGGGCGTTGCCGGCCTCAAGGCCCAACCCGCGTGCGATCAGGCTGCCGAGCACGGCATTGAACAGGGGCATTCCCAGGGAAAAGCCGATCAGGAAAGCGCCGGCCTGGCGCAGATCCCGCAGCCGCTGCGCGGCCACGATGCCCATATCGAGCAGAAAAAAGCTCAGCGCCCCGTAAAAGAGCTTGTCGGTGAAGGGGAGCATCTTCTCGGCTCCCTGGGGGTTGTTGGCTGCCGTGAGCACGCCCACCACCAGGCTCCCCACCAGCAGAAATACCGATCCGTTGAGCAGGGCTTCCTTGAGCACGGCTCCCCAACGCATCGGCTGCCCCGCTTCTCCCCCGGCTGGAACCGCCAGCTTCACCAGCAGCAGGCCCACGATGATCGCCGGCGATTCCATCAAGGCCAGCGCCGCCACCATGAAGCCGTCGTGGTGCAGGCCCAGCGTGTCGAGAAAACTTTCGGCGGTGATGAAGGTCACCGCGCTGATCGAGCCGTAGGTGGCTGCAATCGCGGCGGCGTTAAAGCCATCGAGCTTCCAGCGCAGCAGCGCAAAGCTGTACACCGGCACCAGCAGCGACATCAGCACCGCCGCCGCGATTGTGAGCAGCACGGGGCCGCCCACACCGGAGTGCTGCAGCTCAAGCCCTCCCTTGAAGCCAATGGCCAGAAGCAGATAGAGCGAAAACAACTTGGGCAGCGGCGCTGGAATCTCCAGGTCGGAGCCCAGCAGGACGGCCAGCACCCCCAGGAAGAAAAACAGAACCGGTGGGGTGAGCAGGTTCTGCAGGATCAGGCTCGTGTCCACCGCTGCGCTGCTGCAGGGCTTCACGCTAGGCCGCGAATTCGCCACTGTTCGCGCACGCACACACGCTGGCCC
Source organism: Cyanobacteria bacterium M_surface_7_m2_037 (assembly GCA_016882585.1). Classification (GTDB taxonomy): domain Bacteria; phylum Cyanobacteriota; class Cyanobacteriia; order PCC-6307; family Cyanobiaceae; genus Vulcanococcus. Next base: position 14,834 of record VGPP01000021.1, on the reverse strand, counting down.
AGACCGGTTGTGGCTGGCGGACACCGTTCTTACGGTTGAGGGGAGGCAGGAACCCCTGGAGCTTTTTCGGGGGGTGGAATGTTCAACCCGTCCCTGCCTCCCCCAATCTGCAGCGGCCTCGCCGGGTCACAATGGCCCCCAATCCCGGCTCAGGCCCTGATGCGCCCCTCTCCCGCCCGGCCGTTGCTGGTGATCGCCAGCGGCAACGCCTACAAGGTGGCGGAGATCAGCGCGATGCTGGATGCCGTGGATCTGGAGGTGTGCCGGCAGCCCGAGGGCCTGGAGATTGAAGAAACCGGGACCACGTATTTAGAGAACGCTCGGCTGAAAGCCACGGAAGTGGCGCGGCTCACGGGGCAGTGGTCGCTGGCGGATGATTCCGGCCTGGAGGTGGATGCCCTGGGCGGGGCACCGGGCCTCTACTCCGCCCGCTACGCCCCCACCGATCACGAGCGGATCCACCGGCTGCTGCAGGAACTGGGCCCCACCCCTTACCGCAGCGCCAGTTTCAACAGCGCCATGGTGCTGGCCGACCCCAACGGCCAGGTGATGCTGGAGGCCCAGGGCATCTGCCGCGGCGAGATCCTCACCGCAGCGGAAGGCCATGGCGGCGGCTACGACCCGATCTTCTGGGTGCGCGAAGCCGGCATGACCTACGCCCAGATGGGCCAGCACCTCAAAGACAAGCTCGGCTCCCGCGGCAAGGCAGCCCGTGCCCTGGCTCCAGGGCTCAAGCAGCTGCTGGGGCTGGGCTGATCAGCGAGCCCGGCGGTTGATCTGCTCCACCGAGCGCATTGCAGCAGCGGCCGCTTCGTTCACATCCCCTTCCCAGCCGGCCAGGGTGAGACGGCCGAAGGCACCCACAGCCTTCACATCCACCACGGTGATGTTGCTGGCCTTTTCGGCTTCGTTGGCTGCCAGCAGCACATAACCAGCCGGCTCAGTTTCCAGGATGTACATGCTCATCCCGGCCTGAATCATCGAACCGCGGCGGTTCTGGCGGTTGATCAGCACCGCGTGGTCGGGTGTGATCGCGCGGATCACTTCGGTCCAGGTGACGCTGCAGCGGGTGCGCTGCTCCACACTGCTGCCGATCGCCTCGAGCACCACATCACCGGAGTGGAGCACGTTGCTCTGGTCGCGGTGGTAGAGGGCCAGCGAGCCGAAGGCCCGCTCCACCACCATCTGGCCCAGGCGCACGGTGCTGGCCTTGAGGGCGATGTCTGTCACGCGGTGCACCGCCATGCCGGGCGACACCTCAAGCCAGAGGCAGGCATCGCCGGGAATCGGTAGGAATCCTTGGCTCACGGTTCCCATGTAGGCCGCAAGCTGCGGCTGCAGGGAATCGAGAAACACATAAGTGCGCAGCTCGATCGATTCCACCGCGCTGGCCTGGCTCACCAGGCGCGCCTCGCTGTCGGTGGTGATCACGCAGCTGGCGGCTGAGGGGTGCAGCTCATCCAGAGGGGTGCCGCTCCCGCTGAAGCCCAGGTCGGTGCCGGTGATCTGCACACCAGAGGAGCGTCGCCTTGGGATCCGCTGCGGCAAGGCGAAGGCTGCTCTCAAATGCGGCGCGATCTTACCGCCCTGAATCAACGCCCCCGCTGCTCCCTTGCGCGCTGCGTTGCAGCCGGTACCGTCCGGCCATCCCCGCAGCAGAGCCCGTGGCAGCCAAGCGTTCCGCCTCCGCCGCTTCCGCCAAGCCCATCCACGACGGCGCCGACCTCAACGCCGAGCAGGCCCTGGCCCTGGTGGGCATGGGCCTGATGCAGAAGATGGCGGCCAGCGGTGAGCTGCCGTGGATGTGGAACGAAGCGGAAGATGGCGGCAACTGCGATGTGGCCGCGCTGCGCCAACGGCTGGAGCTCACCCAACTGGCTCTGAACACCGGTGCTCCGCTGAGCACCGCTGAGGTCACGTATCTGATGGGCGCCCGGCCCGGCAGCGCTGAGGTGGAGCGCGGTGGTTTGCGCGCCCGGCGGGTGAGCCGCAACGTGTGGAAGTTGAGCGAAGCCCGTGGCAGTGAGCGCCGCGGTGAAGTGGCGCAGTTCAGCAGCTTCAACGACGGCCGCCACCGCTTAGCCTGACGCCCTCAGGGCAGCTCGCCGCCTGTGCTGATCTCCCGATCCCAGGCGGCGATCAACTGCTCTTTGAGCACCGTGGCCTGAGCCAGGGCCAGATCCAGCCCGCCCCACCAGTTCACCAGGGCCACCGGGATCGGCATGGCATCGCAGTCGAGCTCAAACGACTGAATCGTGTCGTCCGCGTCGACCAGCACGGTGATCGCAAACTCCAGCAGCCCCAGCGGCCAGGGATGCAGCGTCACCGTGGTGACATCGCCCAGCGCAGGGCAGCCCACCTCGATCGTCCACCACGGTCCGCCAGGCCCCTCCCTGGCGAAAAGCTCGGGGTTGTCGATCTTGGGCCAGCCCCGCAACACCAGCTGTTGAAGGAGCTCCTGGAGGGTGGTGCGCATCGGCCCTTCCTTCGCAGCGGTGTTTCTGTCATGGCACCGGCGCTGTGTTGCCGGCAAGAGGCCATCACCAGCCCATCGGTGCATCCTGGGGGCAGATTTCACCCAGTCCGTTGCTGTTCAACGTTGCCAGGCGGCTGCTGGGCAAACCATTGCCCCGCAGCCAGTCGGATTCCGAGAAGCTGCCGAGTTTTGAGGCGCTGCCGATCCTCAGCTCCGATGCGCTGTCTTCCGTGGCCTATGCCACGGAAGCGGCCCTTGGGGTGTTGATCCTGGCGGGTAGCCAGGCACTGGAGCTCTCCCTGCCGATCACCGGCGCCATCGTGCTGCTGATCGGCATCGTGGTGCTCTCCTACCGGCAAACGATCGAGGCCTATCCCCAGGGCGGCGGCTCCTATGTGGTGGCGCGGGAGAACCTCGGCACCTGGCCCAGCCTGATCGCCGCGGCTTCGCTGCTGGTGGATTACACCCTCACCGCAGCGGTGAGCCTGATGGCTGGCACCCAGGCCCTCTCCTCTCTGCTGCCGGCCCTGCTTCCCTACGAAACACCGATCGCCCTGGTGCTGCTGGTGCTGGTGGGCTGGGCCAACCTGCGCGGTGTGAAGGAGGCGGGGCGAGCCTTCGCCATTCCCACCTATGCCTTTGTGGTGATGGTGGTGCTGCTGGCCCTGTTTGGCCTGCAGAACCTGGTGTTCGCGCATGGCTTCAGCCCCGACGCCCCACCGGTGGTGCGGGCGATGGAGCCGCTGGGGTTGTTTCTGATCCTGCGGGCCTTCAGTTCCGGTTGTTCGGCGATGACCGGCATCGAGGCGATCGCCAATGGCGTGAAGGTGTTCCGCGAACCGGCCGCCAAGCGCGCCCAGCGCACGATGCTCGTGATGGGAGCGATGCTCGCCCTGATGTTCCTGGCTGTGAGCGGCTTGGGCTGGCTCTATGGCGTGGCCCCGAACCCTGATCGCACCGTGTTGGCGCAGATCGGGATTCGGGTGTTTGGGGAGGGAAGCCCCCTGTTCTGGGCCCTGCAGATCACCACCCTGCTGATCCTGGCCTTGGCGGCCAACACCGCTTTCGCCGGCTTTCCGCGCCTGGCGGCGATGCTGGCGCAGGATCGCTTCCTGCCCCGCCAGATGGCCTGGATCGGCGATCGACTGGTGTTCCAGAACGGCATCGTGGCGTTGCTGGTGGCCGCCGGTTTGGTGATCGTGCTGTGCGAGGGCGACACCACCGTGGCGGTGAATCTCTATGCCCTCGGTGTGTTCAGCGCCTTCACCCTGTCGCAGGCGGGGATGGTGGTGCGCTGGTGGCGGCTGCGCGGCCAGGGCTGGCAGGGACGCCTGTTGATGAATGCGCTTGGATCGCTCACCACCTTTGTGGTGCTGGTGGTGATCGTCGTGAGCAAATTTGATGAAGGGGCGTGGACGGTGGTGATCGCCATCCCCCTGTTGGTGTGGATGTTGGCCCGCATCCGCCACCGCTACGACAGCGTTTACCGGGCGATCACGCTCAATCCCGGCGACGATCGAAGCCTGCGCCTGCCTGTGCGCCGTGATCCGGTGGGCAACACCAGCCTGGTGTGGGTGCCCTCCCTGAGTCGCCCGAGCCTGGATGCGCTCCGCTATGCCGCCACCGTGTCGGATCGGGTGGTGGCGGTGTGGGTGTTGGCGGAAGACGACGATCCCTCGCTGATCCGCCGGCAGTGGCAGCTATGCGTGGGGGATCCCGAGCCCCAGGGCCTGGAGCTGGTGCTGCTGGACAGCCCCTTTGCCTCGCTGGTGGATCCTTTCGCAGAGTTTGTGGCCCAGGAAGAGCAGCGCCACCCCGGCTGCACCTTCACGATCGTGATGCCGATGGCCATTCCCCGCTACCGATTCGATGGCCTGCTGCTCAATCAGCGGGGCGTGAACATGCGCCGCTCGCTCGATGCGCGCCGCAATCGCGTGTTCACCCTGGTGCGTTACTACCTGCCGGCCTGACCCATCTGGCCGTTCAGGCGACTACCTTTCCGCCACCTTGAACCGCCCCACACGTGTCCTGGCTTGGAACGGTCTGGCTGGTGCCCCTCTATCCCTTGCTGGGGGCGCTGTTCAGCCTGCTGTGGTCGCCCGGGTTGATCTCCCGCACGGGGCCGCGCCCCTCGGGATACGTGAACCTGCTGATGGTGTCGATCGCCTTCGGCCACAGCCTGATGGCCCTGCTCAGCCTGAGCAGCAATTCCGAGGCCGGTCAGGCGGCGATCTACGCCCCGCCGAGTTTTCAGTGGACCTGGCTGCAAACCTCAGGCCTGAGCATCGGTTTTGACGGCCTGGTGACCGAACCCGGCCTGATCGCCATGACGGTGATCACCGGCCTGCACGTGCTGGTGCAGATCTTCTCGATCGGCTATCTCGAGATGGATTGGGGCTGGCCGCGTTTCTTCGGTGCCCTGAGCTTTTTTGAGGCCGGCCTGTGCGGCCTGGTGCTCACCGATTCGGTGTTCTTCAGCTACGTGCTGCTGGAGCTGCTCACGGTGGGCACCTACGTGATCGTGGGCACCTGGTACAACCAGTCGCTGGTGGTGAAGGGGGCCCGCGATGCCTTTCTCACCAAGCGCATCGGCGACCTGATCCTGCTGGCGGGTGTGATCGCGCTGTTGCCGATCACCGGCACCTGGAACTTCCACGGCCTGCAGGCCTGGGCCGCGGATCTCACCAACAACGCCCAGCCCCTGCCCCCCGGCTTCCAGCTGATCCTGCTGGCCCTGGTGGCTGGCCCGATGGGCAAGTGCGCCCAGATTCCGCTGCACCTCTGGCTCGATGAGGCGATGGAGAGCCCATTGCCCTCCACGGTGCTGCGTAACTCCGTGGTGGTGATCGGCGGTGCCTGGGTTCTGCTGCGCCTGGAGCCGCTGATCGCCCTCAGCCCGCTGGTGCAGGGGGTGCTCGTGGTGGTGGGCGGCACCACGGCGCTGGTGGCCTCCCTGATCGCTCTCGGCCAGATCGATGTGAAGCGCGCCCTCAGCTTCCTGGTGAGCAGCTGGCTGGGGCTGCTGTTTGTGGCGGTGGGCCTGGGCGGCATCGGCGTGGCCGATCACCTGCTGCTGGTGTACCCCCTGCCGATGGCCTTGATGTTGATGGCGATCGGCACGATCGTGATCAGCAACGTCACCCAAGACCTCACCCAGCTGGGCGGCCTGTGGAGCCGCCGGCCGCTGATGGGGATCGCCTTCCTGGCTGGCGCCGCCGGCTTGATGGGGCTGCCGCCCTTTGGCGGTTTCGCCGCCCTGCGGGAACTGCTGGAGCTGGCGGCCAACAGCCAGCTGCCGCTGGTGCTGGGTGGCCTGGTGTTGATCACCAATGGTCTGCTCAGCGCGGCGCTGATGCGGGTGTTCGGGTTGATCTGGGGTGGCCGTCCCACGCCGTTCACCGTGCGCTCCCCCGAGGTGCTGTGGCTGATGGTGCTGCCCGTGATGTTGCTGTTGGGCCTGGTGCTGCACATCCCCCAGCTGTTGGTGCACCTGGGCGTCTACACGCTCTCTCCCGTGCCGGGTTGGGGGCCGATGGGCTGGCCGCTGCTGCTCTCCACCCTGGTGGGTGCGGGCACCTCAGCCTGGTTTTATCTGCGCCCCCATCCCCTGGCCGAGCTGCCCTCCGGCCTGGGCGGCCTGCAGCACTGGCTGGCGGAAGACATGCACACCGAGGCCTTCTATCACCGCACCGTGGTGGCGCTGGTGGTGGGCCTGGCGCGGTTGAGCGCCTGGAGCGATCGCCAGCTGGTGGATGGCTTCTCGAGCGGCACCGGTGGCGTGGCGATGGAGGGAGCCCGCCGCCTCAGTTACACCACCAGCGGTCGCTCCCAGACCTATGCCCTCTCGCTCGTGCTTGGCGTGCTGCTGATGGCCGCCTGGCTCCTGTCCCGCTGACGTGAACGCCATGGACCTGTTGCTTCTGCTGTTGATCCCCCTGCTGGCGGGCCTTGTGTTGCCGCTCCTGCCCGACGGTTCTCCCTGGGTGCGCCGTGGTGCCCTGGCGGCTGCCCTGCTGCAGCTGCTGGATGGGCTGTGGCTCTGGCAACACCCGCCGGCTGCGATCTCGGCTGGCTGGTTGCCGCAGCTGGGTCTGCGGCTTGAGCTGGGCCTCGATGGGCTCACCCTGCCGCTGGTGCTGCTGGCGGCCCTGCTCACCGCCATGGCCGTGATGGCGAGCCCCGTGGATCAGAGCCGCCCGCGCCTGTTTTTTGCCCTGATGCTGGCCACCAACGTGGGCCTGATCGGTGCCTTCCTGGCCCGCAATGCCCTGCTGTTCCTGCTGGCCTACGAGCTGATCCTGATCCCCACCACCTTGTTGGTGGCCACCTGGGGCGGTGAGCGCCGAGCTGGCGCCGCGATCCGTTTTCTCACGTACGGCGCCGTGTCTGGAGTGGCGCTCCTGGCGGCAGTGCTGGCCCTGGGCTGGTTGCAACCGGGCGGCTTGAACTTCAGCTACACCGCCTTGGCGGATCACAGCCTCAGCGCTGTGCAGCAGCGCTGGATCCTGGCGCTGGTGCTGCTGGCCTTCGGCCTCAAGCTGCCGGTGGTGCCCTTGCATGGCTGGCAGCCGCTCACCTACAGCCAGGCCCCCACGCCGGTGGCGATGTTGATGAGCGGTGTGGTGTCGAAGCTGGGCGCCTACGGCCTGCTGCGCTTCGGCCTGGAGTTTCTGCCGGATGCCTGGGCTGCCTGGTCGCCCTGGCTGGCAGCGGTGGGAGCGATCAGCGCCATCTACGGCGCCCTCAATGCGATTGCTCAGCTGGAGATGCGCCGCTTGGTGGCCTACAGCTCGCTGGGCCACATGGGCATGCTGTTGCTCGCGTTGGCAGCGGCCACCCCGCTGAGCCTGCAGGGCGTGATCGCCCAGATGCTGGCCCACGGGCTGATCATTGCGCTGCTGTTCTGCCTGGTGGGTCTGATCGAGCTGCGCACCGGCACCAGCGCCATCCCGGAGCTCTCGGGTTTGCTCAATCCCCAGCGGGGTTTGCCGTTCACCCTGGGCCTGATGCTGTTGGCGCTACTGGCCGCGGCTGGTGTGCCCGGCCTGGCGGGCTTCGTGGCTGAGCTGCTGGTGTTTGAGGGCAGCTGGGTGGCCTTCCCCTGGCCCACGCTGGTGTGCCTGCTGGCCTCCGGCCTCACGGCCGTGTATGCGATTCGCCTGTTCAACCGTGTGGGCTTTGGCCGCCTCGATAACGACCGCGCCGATTGGGTGAGCACCAGCTGGGGTGAGCGCGCTCCGGCTCTGGTGCTCACGGCCCTGGTGCTGGTGGCCGGCCTCTGGCCCTCCATGCTCACCGGCTTCAGCGAAACGGCCACCGCCCCGCTGGCCCTGCGCTCCAGTGACGCCGTCACCGTGATCGCGATGGCACCAGCCAACCTCAACAGCCCCAACCTCAACCCTGCCCAGCTCCCTGCATGAGTGCCACCGTTGCCTCGGAGCGCATCAAGGCTCCGTTGATTCCCCCCTCCACCCACCGCTACGCCGATGTGATCCATCGGCTCGAAGCAGGCGGCTCGATGCTGCCCGATACGCCGGAGAACCTCAAACAGATCATCGGCATCTACAAGGCCTATGCCGTGCCGATGGACTTCTATTGGCGCGATTTGCTCTACATCGCTGAGCGGGTGTTTCTCAATCCGCTGCCGGCCTTCAAATACTTCATTTCCCAGGAGTATCTGGATCGCCCCAACAGCTATGCGGGTGATCAATCACAGCTGCGCATCTGGCGCGGCGGTGAGAAGGCGCATCCGGAACTGCTGGAGTTCATGGAGCGCGGCGAAACCGGCCGCATGCCCAAGCTGCTGCATCACCTCTGGCACGACCGGGTGAACATGGAGTTCGCCGAGGCCTGTATGCAGGCGATGCTCTGGCACCAGGGCATGGGCGGCCGCTTCAACGACTACCTCGAAAGCGACGCCTACAAGGCCAACGCCGATCGGGCGATCAAGGCCTACTTCAAGGGCAATCCCCTGATGCTGGGCCTGTATGCGCTGTTCCCGGACATGTTCCTGGAGCAGGTGCGCCAGCTCAGCTACACCGCCAATCTCGGCCTGTTCTGGGAGGTGATGGCGCCGGTGTTCTTCGAGATGAGTGACATCTACGACGAGGGCGGCTTCAAGGGCGTGCCCGATGCGATGGACTTCATCGTGAACGGCATCTTTGCGGTGGCTGGTCGCCCGATTTACCACCACCTCTATATCGGCGACGAGTGCTACGAGATCATCCCCAAGAGTGAGGGATTCACCTGGCTCTATGAGGCGGCCCTGCCCTATGTGGAGGCGGTGTTCTACCGCACCGCACCGTTCCGGGGCACCAAGAGCTACAACGCTCAGGCCGGCCAGGTGCCGGCGGATCAGGCGGATTTCCACTACGGCATCCTCTACGCCGATGTGTTCCCCGTGGGTTCAGCCGGCATTCCTCCCACCCTGCTGATGCAGGACATGGTGCATTTCCTGCCTCCTTATCTCAAGGAGATCTACCGGGAGCACAAGCGCGGTGAGGAGGATGAGCTGGTGCAGTTGGGGATCACCTTCCAGCGCTCGATGTACAACGTGACTTCAGCGGTGATTCAGGCGCTGCGCTGCGCTCTGCTCTATCCGCTGGATGACACCAACCCCGAGCATCTGATGGCGAACCGCCGCTTCTTCGAGGCGCAGATGGATCGCTTCCTGCGGCCGGAGGCCCGCCTACCCGATATCCAATCCCAGAACTACCGCTGATGGCATCGATTCTCGAAACCGCCGCCTCCGTGGGGGTGTTCAACACCCTGCTGGCCGCTGTGGATGCCGCCGGGCTGAGAGAAGCCCTTGAGGGCCCTGGCCCCTTCACCGTGTTTGCCCCGGTGGACGACGCCTTTGCCGCGCTGCCACCGGGCACGGTGCAAACCCTGGTGGATAACCCGCCGCAGTTAGCGCGGATCCTCACATATCACGTGCTCTCCGGTGCTTACAGCCGTGAGCAGTTGGTGGCCGAAGACAGCTGGAGCAGCCTGGAAGGTGCACCGATTCCGATCCGCTGCAAAGACCCCTTCGAGGTGAAGAACGCCACCGTTGTCACCGCAGATGTGGTGTGCGACAACGGCGTGGTGCATGTGATCGATCGGGTGATCCTGCCGGGTTGAGCTCAGGCAGCGCGCTGATTCTTGCTCTCGATGTAGCGATCCCAGCTGCTGCGCCCGCGGCTGGGCTGGCGCTCCACCTGATTGTGCAAACGCCGCACCCGCAGGATCCGCTCGCGCTCGAGCTTGCGGTAGTGCTCGATCGTGCGTTGGCGGCCCCTGGCCTCATCAAACAGGATCGCGCTGGCCAGCGCCACCGAGGTGCCGATGATGCCGGCGGCCAGCAGCAGGGCAAAGGTGTCAGGCATGGCCAGATCGCAGGCGTCCGTGAGGCTTTTGTATCGGATGGCGTGGCGGCGTCAAGCCTTTGTTTCAGGGGCTGAGGGCCTCCAGGCCGGAGCGGATGGCGGCGTAGCACTGCTCCAATTGCGCCGCGCTGATCGAGAGGGGCGGCAGCAGATACACCACGTTGCCCAGGGGGCGCAGATACACCCCCTGATCGAGGCAATGGCGCTGCAGTTGTTTGCCGATCGGATTGAGGTAACCCGTGCTGCCGGCATCGAGTTCGAAGGCGGCCACGGTGCCCTGGCAGCGGATCCGCTTCACCAGCGGATGGGGCGCCAGCTCTTCCAGCAGCGGAATGTGGCGTGCATCGAACTGCTGGTAGCGCTCGGGGTTGTGCTGCAGCAGATCGAGGCTGGCCAGGGCAGCGGCGCAGCCGAGTGGATTGGCCGTGAAGCTGTGGCCGTGGAAGAAGGTTTGCGCGGGGGTTTCACTGATGAAGCCGCGGTAGAGCCGCTCGCTGGCCATGGTCACCCCCATGGGTAGGAAGCCGCCGGTGAGCCCTTTGGAGAGGGCCATCAGGTCGGGCTTGAGGCCGGCGCGCTGGCAGGCAAACAGGGAGCCGGTGCGTCCGAAGCCGGTCATCACCTCATCGGCGATCAGCAAGGCGCCATGGGTCTGCACCCGCTCCTGCACCGCCCTCAGAAAGCTGGGCCGCACCATGTGCATGCCGGCTGCTCCCTGAAGCAGGGGCTCCAGGATCACGGCCGCCGTGGGCACGGCGAGAGCTTGCTCCAGCTGCTGCAGCGCTTGCGCTTCTCGCGCCTCCACCGTGGCATCCCCCCAGTGGGTGTGCGGCCAGCTGATGCGGGCTACATCAAAGAGCAGCTCCTCGTAGGGGGCGGTGAAGATCGAGCGATCGCCCACCGCCATCGCGCCGAAGGTGTCGCCGTGATAAGCCCCCTCAAAAGCAATGAGTTGGCGGCGATCACTGCCCTGGTTGCGCCACCACTGCCAGGCGATCTTGAGGGCCACCTCCACGGCGGTGGAGCCGTTGTCGGAGAAAAACAGCCGCTCGAGCCCGGTGAGGGCGGCCAGGCGGGTGGCGAGCTGTTCCGCCGGCTGGTGGCTGAAGTTGGCAAAGATCACCTGCTCCAGCTGCAGGGCCTGACGGCCGATCGCGGCAGCGATCGAAGGCTCGGCGTGGCCGTGCAGGGTGACCCACCAGCTGCTGATCGCATCGATGAGCTGGCGCCCATCCTGCAGCTCGAGCACGCAACCGCGGGCGCGCGCCACCTGCAGGGGAACCGGGCTGGTGGCCACCTGGGTGGTGGGATGCCAGAGGTGGGGGTGCCAGCTCATGGGGTGATGCCTCAGGCCTCCAGGTAGTCGATCACGCGATCGGAGAGGCGGCGGATCGCGGCATTGGCGCGCCGTTCCATGCCGCGGGCCTGGTCGCGGCTGAGCCCCATCTGCCGGGCCGCGGCGCTGAGGTTCATCGGGGTGGGCTGATCGATGCCATAGCGCAGCCGCAGCAATTCAGCTTCCTGCTCCGGCAGCTCATCCAGCAGGGCCACGAGATCGCTCTGCAGATGAGCGGCCGTGAGCTGATCGCTGGGCAGCTGACCGTCGCAACGGAGAGTGTCGAGCAGGCGCAGGTCGTCGTCTTGGCCATGGCTGCTGTCGAGGCTCAGGGGTTCCTGGGCGCGGAACAGGGCTTCACGGATATCGAGCACTTTGAGCTCGGTGGCCTCTGCCAGCTCCTTGAGGTTGGGTTCACGCCCCAGCATCTGGCGCAGCTCCTGCTGGCAGCGACGCAACCGCTGCAGGCGATCCTGCATGTGGGCCGGCAGGCGGATGCTGCGGCTCTGCTGCTGCAGGGCACGGCCCATGCCCTCCCGGATCCACCAGGTGGCGTAGGTGGAGAACTTGTAGCCGCGGGTGGGATCGAACCGCTGCACCGCCCGGATCAGGCCGAGGGTGCCCTCCTGGATCAGATCCTCCAGATCCAGGCGCCGGTGGCTGATGCGGCGGGCCATGCTCACCACCAGCCGCAGGTTGGCGGTCACCATGCGCTCACTGGCGCGTTCCGCCAGCTTCAGTTCGCGCTGCAGCTGGCGCGGCGTGAGCTGCACGTTGCTGGCCCAGGCCTCCAGGCTGGGGGCCTGGCCGCCGGAGCGGAGTTTCAGTTCTTCAGCCGCTTCGAGCAGGCGCCGGCCGTTTTGCACGGCGCGACCCAGGCTGATTTCCTCGTCAGCTGTGAGGAGCGGAATACGGCCGATGGCACGCAGGTGCCGGCTGATTGCGTCGCAGTCTCCTTTGCGGAGCTTCTGTGGCGCAGGCATCGAGAGAGATGTCTGTGGGGTGGCGAAACGTTAATGACCTCCCATCCGGGCTGGGTGGGTTTTGGCGTGGATGCAGCAACGGCAATCGCCTTGATCAGCGCAGCTGATCAATCCGCCAGACACCGCATCGTGATTGCGATCTGACCCAGAGCATGGTGTGCATTTCGCGGCAGGCTTGTGTACTTAACGCATTCCTAATCCGATCGGTGTTTTTGTTGATGAAATCACCGGATTAAGCCACTCAGGAGGCTTGAGCGGGCTGCTGATCGCTGCGTGCGCGCCGCACCAGCCAGTAGGCCGCTGCCAAGCCCACCACGATCACCCCGAAGCCGGCCATCAGGGCTGGTTTGTTTTCGGTGCCGGGCGGCAGCACGATCACCTTTCGCGCCACGGCCGTGAGAGCGGTGAGCAGCACCAGCTCGATCTGCACCACCTGATCGCGCAGGTAGGCGGTTACGTTCTGGAGCACCTCCAGGGCGATGAAGATCAGCAGCAGCCGATCGAGCAGCTTGATCAGGTTGCCGTCAAACCAGTTGGTCTGCCGCTCCATCAGTCCCACGCTGGTTTCCACCAGCAGCTCCAGTGCGGCGAAGCCCACCACCGCCGCCAGCAGGATTGCCAGCATTTGGCTAGCTGGCGCTCATAGCTATGGATGGCGTTGAGGAACTGCTTGTCGTCGAAGAGCTTCATCGGCAGGCGAGGGCAGAATGTTGCATGAAAAAAGGGGCATCCATGGAATGGATGCCCCGGGGTTGGGTTGGCCTGGGATCAGGCCAGAGCGGCCACAGCCTGTTGCAGAGCCTCGCGGCGGCCAACGCTGATGCGATCGGCCGGCAGCTTTTGGTAGAGGCCGAGCTTCTCGAGCCGGCGCTGGGTGGTGCCGCTGGCCCCCACCACAAACACCTCGCGGCCTTTCTCAATCGCCTCTTCCACAGCGTTCTCCACCGCGAGGGCGGCGGTCACGCCCAGGTGCGACACCTCGGTGAGATCGAACACCACGGCTTTGCACTCGCCGATGGCGTTGTGCTCGCGGCCGATCGCCTTCGCCACACCGAAGATCATGGCGCCGTTCAGTTGGAACAGCAGCACCTGGCCGCGGCCCTGATCGAGCAACTGACGCTCCTCATCGCTGATATCGAGGTCACCATCGCCGGTGCTCACCGATTTCACGCTCTTGCTCTGCAGAGCGCTCATCTTGTCGATGGTGAGGATGTTGGCGATGAACACGCCGATGCCCACGGCGGCAATCAGATCCACCAGCACGGTGAGGGCAATCACCAGGTACATGATCAGCGCGCCGCTGATCGAGATCCGGTGAGCGCGCTTGATGAAGCCCCAGTCGACGATGTCGACACCCACTTTCAGGGCGATGCCGGCGAGCACGGCCTGAGGAATCTGGGCGGCCACGCCGGTGAAAGCCAGGATCACCACCATCAGGATCACGGCGCGGCTGATGCCTGAGAGAGCGCTCCGCCCGCCAGCCTGGATGTTCACCACGGTGCCCATGGTGGCGCCGGCACCGGCGATGCCACCGAACAGGCCGGAAGCGATGTTGCCCAGGCCTTGGCCGATTAGTTCCTTGTTGGAGTCGTGCTCGGTGCGGGTGATGCTGTCGGCAACCACGGCGGTGAGCAGCGCATCGATGCAGCCGAGCATCCCCAGCACGGCTGCATCAATCAGCATGCGGCTGAGGTGCGGCAGATCGAAATAAGGCGTGCGCAGCTGCGGGAAGCCCGAGGCAATTTCGCCGATGCGGCGGATTTCTTCCCCGCCGCCGCTCAGCAGCGTGAGCGACAGAATCGTGCCGATCACCAGCGCAATCAGCTGGGGCGGTGCAATCTTCTTCACCCGGCTGGGGGTGAGCCAGAGGATCGCCAGGGTGACCACAGCCAGCACCACCTCGGATGGCCGGGCGCTGCTGATCAGTTGAGGCAGGGCCTTGAGGGTGCCCATCACCCCACCTTTGGGGATGGCCTGGCCGAGGAAGGGGCCGAGCTGAAGAATGATCAGGATGAAGCCAATCCCGCTCATGAAGCCCGAGATCACCGTGTACGGCATCTGGGTGACGTAGCGGCCCAGCTTCAAGAAGCCGAAGGCGATCTGGAACACGCCGGCCAGCATCACCACGGTGAAGGCCATGGCCAGGCCGTTTTCGGGATCGCTGGCGGTGAGGCTGGCGATCACGGCCGTCATCACCACCGTCATCGGACCGGTGGGCTCGGAAATCAGCGTGGGGGTGCCGCCGAACAGGGCAGCGAACAGACCCACCAGCACAGCGCCCCAGAGGCCGGCGGCAGCGCCGGCACCGGAGGCCACACCGAAGGCGAGGGCCATGGGCAGGGCGATCACGGCGGCGGTCACGCCGCCGAACAGATCACCTTTGATGTTGTTGGTGCTGATGTGATTCAGCAGCCGCAGCGGTGAACGCCCGGGTGGGGCCGAGGCGGTGGTCATCGCAACAGAACAGGGTTGGCGCGGAACCTTAGGGGGTGGGCGCGGAATGTGGGTGGGGTTCTGCCGCCCCTTCCAGCAAAGCGGTTTGCTTGCTGAGCCACCCAGAACTCCTTGAAGGGTCTCTATAACCAGCTGCCCGTTTCTGGCCGTTCATGCTTCCCCCTCTGGCGCTGATCGCGGAGATCAGCCCCCATCAGCTGGAAGTGGCGGAGACCCTC
>VGPP01000020.1 GCA_016882585.1 Cyanobacteria bacterium M_surface_7_m2_037 | reverse complement strand
CGGGCTGGATGGGCAGCTTCGCGGCGGCCGCCAGCGTGAGCTCCGATGTGGACGATCGGGTGCGCGCCCTGCGCAACCGCCTCGAGGAGGGCAACTGGCTGCTGCTGGTGGAGATGCCAAACGGCGTTGAGATTCCATGGACCCGTCTGCAGGACGGGCGCCCCAAAGCGGTGGTGCGGCTCAACGACAACTGAGGACCGCGATGCTGCCGCGCGACACCCTGCTCAAAGGGAGCCGCCGCCCGCAGGAGCTGGCGGCCCTGATCGATCTGGCCGAGGAGGCCCTGCGCACCTGGGAACCGCGCTGGAGCGGCTTCGTGGATGCCCAATTGAAGGAGGAGGCGGAGGAGCGGCTGGGTGCCCTCAGCGAGGTGAGGGTGCTGGCCGATGGGGGCTGGCCTCAGGCGGAGCGCTGTCGCCTGCTGATCAGCCGGGCCGACCTCGCGGCTGACAGCGAGGCTGCCGCTCCCAGCGCCGCCGTCTGCGGACTGGTGGTGAGCGGCAACTTTCTGTTCGACCCCGCTGAACCGGCCGATGTGCGCCAGGGGTTGCTGCAAGCCGGGCTGCAGGCCGGCGACCTGGGGGATCTCTGGATGCGCGGCGATCGAGGCGCCCAGGCCGTGATCAGCCAGGAGGCCGCAGCCCAGGCCGACAACCAAGACGCCCAGGTGCGCAGCGTTCCGGTGCGACTGCAGGTGGTGCCGCTCGAGCAGATGCAATGGCCCGCGATTCGTGCACCAAAGCAGCTGAGCAGCGTGGAGGCCTCCCTGCGCCTGGATGCCGTGGGTTCAGCCGGGCTTGGCCTTTCCCGCAGCCGCATGGCTGAGCTGATCCGCCAGGGGGCGGTGCGGGTGAACTGGCAGGTGACCACCAGCCCCAGCAAGGAACTGCGCTGCGGTGATCGGGTGCGGCTCGATGGACGCGGCGAGCTCGAAATCCTGGAGATTCAACCCACCAAACGCGATCGCTGGCGCCTGGTGATGCAACGGCGTTGAGGAACCCGGCTGCTAGGTTCCATGGGCCGCAAGGCTCTGAGGGCGATTAGCTCAGAGGTAGAGCACTACCTTGACACGGTAGGAGTCACTGGTTCGATTCCAGTATCGCCCACTTGTTTTGATGCCCGCCGCGATGGCGCTGCCGACGTCACTGCAGGTGGTGCTCGGGCTCGGGCGCTCGGGAATCGGTGCTGCACGCCTACTGCATCAGCGCGGTGAAGCGGTGCTGGTGCTCGAAAGCGGCGACAGCCCGGCCCTGCAGCAGCGGGCCGCTGCCCTGCGCGAGGACGGCATCGAGGTGCGCCTGGGCGTGCCCCTGGAGCCCACCAGCTTCTCGGCCCTGCCTGCCCCGCCCGCTCGGGTGATCGTGAGTCCCGGCATCCGCTGGGATCACCCCACCCTGGAAGCGCTGCGCCAAGACGGCATCCGCACCGACGGCGAAATCACCACCGCCTGGGAAGCCAGGGGGAATGCGCCCTGGATTGGGATCACCGGAACCAACGGCAAAACAACTGTTACCCATCTGATCGCCCACCTGCTCCAGCACGCCGGCCTCGATGCGCCGATGTGCGGCAACGTGGGCTTCTCCGCGGCAGAGCTGGCGCTGGAGCGCGCCAGCGGGCAGCCGCCCGCCTGGCTGGTGGTGGAGCTGAGCAGCTATCAGATCGAATCGGCGCCGGCCCTGGCTCCGCGCATCGGGGTGTGGACCACGCTCACCCCCGATCACCTCGAGCGCCACGGCACCCTCGACAACTACCGGGCGATCAAACGCAGCCTGCTGGAGCGCTCCGAGGTGCGCATCCTCAACGGCGACGATCCCGATCTGCGCAGCCGCGCCGCCAGCTGGGATCACGCCCGCTGGGTGACAGCCAGCAGCCGCGAGCAGGCGCGAGCCTCTGGATTCGAACCGCACCTGTGGATCGAAGCCAACCAGGTGTGCCAGGCCAACGGCCCGCTGCTCCCCGCCGATGCCCTGGCCATGCCCGGCGCGCACAACCGCCAGAACATGCTGATGGCCGTGGCGGTGGGCCTCGAGGTGGGGCTGAGCGCCGCTGTGATGCACGAGGCCCTGCGCTCGTTTCCGGGTGTGCCCCACCGGCTTGAGCTGATTCGCCGGCTGGATGGTGTGGCCTGGTTCAACGACAGCAAAGCCACCAATTACGACGCCGCCGAGGTGGCGCTCAACGCGCTGCAGGGCCCCCTGGTGGTGCTGGCCGGTGGCGAGGCCAAACAAGGCAATGCCGCGGGCTGGCTGGCCGGCTTGCAACGGGAAGCCCGGGCGGTGGTGCTGTTCGGCGCCGCCCGCGACGCCTTCCAGCAGCTGCTGCGGGAAAGCGGTTACAGCGGCGCCATTCACACGGTGGAAGGGCTGAGCGAAGCGGTGCCCCTGGCCCAGCGGATCGCCAGTGAACAGCACTGCCAAGCCGTGCTGCTTTCGCCGGCCTGCGCCAGCTTCGATCAATACCGGGATTTCGAAGCCCGGGGCGATCATTTCCGCCAGCTGGTGCAGAGCCTCTGACCCAGCTGGGTGCTCTCGGAGCGGCACCGCTAGCCTCGCGGCACCGCACAGCGCAGCGATGGCCCACTGGCTGATGAAAAGCGAGCCCGATGTCTACGGGATCGAGCATCTTCAGCGGGAAGGCACAACGCTCTGGGATGGCATTCGCAATTACCAGGCCCGCAATTTCATGCGGTCGATGCAGATCGGCGATCGCGCTTTCTTCTATCACTCCAATGCCAAACCGCCCGGCATCGTGGGGATGATGGAGGTGATTGAAACAGGGATTGTTGACCCCAGCCAGTTTGATCCAGCCAACAAATACTTCGATCCCAAATCGAGCCCCGACAAGCCCCGCTGGGATTGTGTGCGGCTGCGCTACGTGGGCACCTTCGGCGCACTGCTGAGCCTCGATGCCCTACGGGAACAGTTCAGCGTGGAGGAACTGCCCGTGGTGCGCAACGGCAACCGGCTCTCGATCCTGCCCGTTCCCGATGCCAGCGCCCAGCGCCTGCTGGAGCTGTTGGGGCCTCTGTGAGGTCTGTTCGCCTGAACGGCTGGGGCGCCTTCCAGCAGAGCTGGGCTGGCCTCGGCCGCCAGCCCTTGCTGCTGGTGTTCAGCCTGAGTGCCTTGGGAACGCACCTGCTGGGCTGGGCTCTGTTCGCCGCCGCTGATGCGGTGGATAGCGGTGTGCTGGCCGCCCTGCTCCACCTGAGTGGGCTGGCGCTGTATGGCGGCAGCCTGATCTGGATGATCGAAGGCTTCACGCTGGCGGGCCTGGCGATCGCCCGTGAGCAGAGCATTCACTGGCACGAGCTCAGCCCCGCCGAATGCCGCCATAGCGGCCGGCTCTGCATCTACCTCATGTGGCTGGCCGGCGCCCTGGCCGCCGTGGCCCTGATCACTGGCGTGATCTGGTCGCTGGCGTTGTTGCTCCTGCCTGGCTTGAGCGCCGTGCCGGCCTTGCTCGGACTGATCGCCGCGGCGGCGGTGGTGATCAGCCAGCTGTTCGGGCCTTGCCTGGTGCTGGATACCCGCCTGAAGGGCATGGCTCTCTTCCGCCAGGGGGTGTGGCTGCTGGAGCATCACGGCCCGGGGCTGCTGCTGCTCTGTTGCGGTCTGATCGCCCTGCTGGGTGTGCCAGTTCTGATTGGGCTGCTGGCCGAGGGGCTGGTGTCGGGGGGTGGCCCGTTGGTCACGGCGCTGGCCCTGGTGGTGGTGCTGCCGCTGATCACCACCACCGTGACGAGTGCCTACGTGCAGCTGCGCCCGGAACTGCAGCACGCTGCCTCGGCCTGAGCGCGCCCTCAGCTGATGGGATCGCTGAAGCGGCGCTGCTGGGGAAACAGGTTGGCCAGGTAGCAGCGCGTGATCTCGCGGGTCTGCACCCCGTTCTGCACCAGAAAACCGGCCAGGGCCGCTTGGAACAGGCGGTACTGATCCCAGTTGGGATGCGCCTCAATGAAGCCCTGCATCGACTGCAGCAGGGGCTCCGGCACCTCAGCGCGCATGCTCACCGTGCCAGCACTGTCCATCAAGATCTCCCTGCAACGCCCACCAGTTCCCCACAGCGCCAAGCTCTGGTCAACCGGGGGCACACAACCCAGTTCCCAACCACTCTCAGGGCAAGAACCAAGCGTCAGCAAGGCCTCTGAGGCAGCCCGCCTCCGCGCGCCCCGGGCCGCTGACAAGCGCTGCCGCCGCTGTCAACGGGAAAGTGCGCAACAGCCTCGTTCTCCCCAGGAGCCCGCACAGCCGCGGCGCCGGCGGCAGGTGCCTGTGGAAAACCCGGGCAAAAGCCTGGGGAAGCGAAGCCCGGCATTGGGAGAACTGCAGCGATCAGCAGTGCTGATCAACGCCACAATCTCGTGAGCGATCTCAGGGCTGATCGGATCGAAGCAGCTCAGGCAAGCTGAGTTGCATGACCATTGCTTTGCTTGGAACGGGGCTGCTCGGCAGCGCCATCGCCACCCGGCTGCTGGCCTGCGGCCACAGCCTCAGCGTGTGGAACCGCAATCCCCACCGGGCCCAGCCCCTGGTGGAGCTCGGTGCCAGGCAGGCCGCCAGCCCGGCCGCAGCCGCCGCTGAAGCCGATTGGCTGATCACGGTGCTCAGCGACGGGCCCAGCACCCACGCGGTCCTGATCGATCAAGTGGGAGAGCAGTTGAAGGGCCGCCGCGTGCTGCAGATCGGCACCATCGGCCCGGGCGAAAGCCAACACCTGAGCGAGGCGGTGATCGCCCTGGGCGGCTCCTATCTCGAAGCGCCTGTTCTCGGCAGCCGGCCGGAAGCGCTGGAGGGCACGCTGCAGCTGATGACCGGTGGGCCCACGGAGCTGATGCAGCAAGCGCTCCCGCTGCTTCGGCAGCTCAGCCAGGAACCGGTGCATCTGGGGGCCGTGGGCAGTGCCATGACGGCCAAGCTCGCCCTCAACCAGCTGATCGCCAGCCTCACCCATGCCTTCAGCCTGTCGCTGCACCTGGTGCAGCAGGGCGGTGTGGCGGTGGAGCCGTTTATGGCTCTGCTGCGCGGCAGCGCTCTCTATGCCCCCACCTTCGACAAAAAGCTGCAGCGGGAGCTCAGCGGCGACTACGCCAACCCCAACTTCCCCACGGCCCACCTGCGCAAAGACCTGGATCTGTTCATCAGCGCAGCCCAACAGGCTGGGCTCAACAGTGAAGGGCTGTCTGGCCTGGCAGCCCTGCTGCAGCGCTCCAGCGCCGCGGGGCTGGACAACCTCGACTACTGCGCCCTGCACAAGCTCACGGCTGGCCGAACAGCTGCTGCAGGGCCTGCGTGAACGGCCTGGCCGCCTGGGAAGACCAGCTGCCTTCCAGCGCGCGCTGCCCCGGTGCAGGGGTGAGCATCACCCGCAGCGACCAATGGCAGCGGTCGCCTTCAATCGACAGCCACCAAGGATCGCGCTCGAGTTCCAGCTCGATCGCCTCCTCCTCCATCAGCTGATCCACCAGCCCCTGGTGCTGCGCCACCAGATCGGCCACGGCATCGCGCAGGGCCATGGCTTCAGGCTCACTGAGCTCGGCGGCCCAGCCCTCACCACCGATCAACACAGAAAAGGGTTGGCGGCTGCCATCCCAGGCCAACCGCCAACCCTCTCCATCGCGCTCAATCACAGCGGTGGCGCTGCTCAGCCAGGCAGCAGATCCGGTTGATCCTGCTCATCGCTGAGCTCGATGATGGCGCGCTGCACCGGTTTCACCATCGAATCCTCCAGCAGGCCATCGAAATCATCGAAGCGGCGCTGCTTGGCACGGAAGGCGATCCGCACGGTGGTGAGGTAGCGGTTGCTGGAATGCCGAACCAGGCTCTCGGCGCGCTGAGCGAGCTCTTTGGGGCTGACGTTAACGCCGAGATACATGAACTAATCGCCAATCGATTCATCGTAGGTCAGGAGGCTGCTGGGCAAAGGCACACTCACGGGGAACACCAGCGGCTCAGCGCCAGGGGCCAACAAGCGGATCTCCCGCACCAGGGCCAGGGCTTCCAGCGGAGGCCGCAACAGCTCCACCACGCGGCAAACCATGGCCCGATGACCGCAGTCGCGGCATTCGATGCGCAAACCATTCCAACCACGGGACACCCGGCAGGCCCGCAGCGGATCCAGGCGACGCAACAGCTCGGGATCCTCCCGATAGAACGACAACACGGCCTGAACCACACGCTCCATCGCCCCGCCGCCTCCTGGAGACCCACTGGTCTCACCATGCAGGCGAAGACTGCGCCACGCTCAGGGGCGTTGTGATCCCTTCAGCTTTCATCCGTGGCCGGCACCCTCGCCATCGACCTGGGCAGCACCACCACCGTGGTGGCCTATCAAGGCAGCGGTGATCCCAGCCCCGCGCTGCTCGATCTCGCGTCGATCAGCGCCAGCGATCCCAGCGTGGTGCCCAGCCTGATCTGGCTGCAGGACGGCAAGGCAAGCCCGCCCCTGATCGGCCGGCAGGTGATCGAAGCCGGCCTGCTCGAGCAGGGTGGAGCCGGGCTGCATCGCGACTTCAAACGCCGCATCGGCGCCGGCGCAGCAGCAGGCAGCGAACCCGAGGCCGGCTGGCTCAGCCCGGAGCACTGCGGCCAGCTGTTGCTGGAGCAGATCTGGCAGCGGCTGCCGGAGCAGCTGCAGCCCCAACGGCTCGTGCTCACCGCCCCGATCGACAGCTACCGCGGCTACCGGCAGTGGCTGCTCGAGGCCACCAGCCAGCTGGAGGTGCCGGAGATCGCCCTGGTGGATGAACCCACGGCCGCCGCGATCGGTGCGGGGCTGCCGCCGGGGAGTCGGGTGCTGGTGGTTGATGTGGGCGGCGGCACCACGGATCTATCGCTGGTGGCCCTGGAAGGAGGCGAGGGCAAGGCAGCACCGATTGCCCAGCTGCTGCGCTTCGGCGGCCGCGATCTCAGCGGCAGCGGCCAGGGCCTGCGCACCGCCCGGGTGCTGGGCAAGGCGGGCCTGGCCGTGGGCGGGCGGGATCTCGATCACTGGATCGCGGCGGATCAGGTGGAGCGCGGCGGCGCCCTGCTCGGCGTGGATCCCTCAACGCCCTCCCTGCTGCACTGCTGCGAGCGGCTGAAGTGCGCGCTCAGCGAGGCCGAGGAGGCTCTGGTGCTGTGGAGCCCAGCCCCTGGGGAGCGCCCGATCGAACTGCGCCTGAGCCGCCAGCGGCTGGAGGCCTTGCTGCAGCAGCGGCAGCTGGTGGATCTGCTTGATGAGCTGCTGGAGCAGGTGCTGGCCGCAGCCAGGAGCTGCGGCGTGGAGCCAGAGCAGATCGATGCTGTACTGCCCGTGGGAGGCAGCAGCCGGTTGCCGCTGATCCGTTCCTGGCTGCAGGAGCGGTTGCCCCAGGTGCCGCTGCGGCTTGAGCGCCCCGTGGAGGCTGTGGCCCTGGGCGCGCTGCGGCTCACCCCGGGCGTCACGGTGAAGGATGTGCTGCAGCGCGGGGTGTCGCTGCGCTGCTGGGATCAGCGCAGCGCCGAGCACCGCTGGCATCCGTTGTTTCTGCCCGGGCAACCCTGGCCCAGCGAGCAGCCCCTCACCTTGCGGGTGGGCTGCAGCCGCGCCCAACAATCCGAGCTGGAACTTGTGCTGGGCGAACCGCAAGCGGAACAACGCAGCGAGGTGGTGTTCGTGAACGGGCTGCCGGTGCTGCGGCGCCAGAGCGCCGGCCCAGCAGCGGTGGAAGCCTGGGCTCAGCAGCCCACACCGATTCCGCTCACACCCGCTGGCGAGCCGGGCAGCGATCGGCTGGAGCTGCGCTTTGCCATCAACAGCCGTGGTGATCTCACCGTGGAGGGGCGTGATCTCAGCAACGATCAACCGGTGCCGCAGCAACGGCTCGGCAGCGTGCGCTGACGTGACGGCTGCAGGGCTGCACCCGATCGGGTGATCCAGGCAGCATCGATCCATAGAACAGATGGATTGATCGGGCATCCCCTTGGCCATCCGCCGGCACCGGCTCCCGCGTTTCTGGCTGGTGCTCACCCTTGGCCTGGTGGCTGCCGGTGTGGGCTCGGCCTACTGGTGGGAAAAGCAGTTGCCCGAGCGGCTCGAGCAGGCTGCCGAGCAGGGTCGTCTCGACGACTGCCTGCGCTACGGCGAACAACTGGCCGCGCTGCGCTGGCTGGGGGGCAAGGCTCCGCTGGAGCAGGGGCGATGCCGGCGCCTCAAGGCGCAGGAGCTCTGGCGCAAGGGAGCCTGGGCCGACGCGCTGAAACTGCAGCTGCAACTGGTGAACTCAGGCACCAGTACCCCCGAGGATCAACAACAGCTGCTCAGCTGGCAGCAACAGCTGGAAAGCCGGGCTCTGAACCTGTATCGCGAGGGCCGGCTGGAAGAGGCGCTGAAGCTGCTCAGCACACTCAATGCCGCCCACAACGCTGGCGGCACCGCCCTGGGCGATCAGCTCAACGAAGACTGGAACCGCCAGAAATTCCTTCAACAGCGGGCGGAGCAGCTGATTCCGCAGAAGCGTTGGTGGGAAGCCCTCGACGCGCTCAACCGGATCGAGCACCCCTGGTGGAAGCAGCAATCCGCGCCCTTGCGCCGCCAGGTGGAACAGGGCATCGAGGGGCTGCGCAGCGGCGAACAACGCGAACACGATGTGCATGGCAGCTCCCTGAGCTCCAACGTGCCCGCTGAACGGCTCAACGACCTGATCACCCAGAAACTGGCCCAGGGCATGGACGACTGGCAGGCCTTCAGCGCGGCCTGCCGCGAACTGGGCGGGAAGGTGGTGGAGGCCGGCCCGGAAACCACCTGTCGCCGCTGATCACGCGTGACAAGATGGGGCACCCATCCCCGTCACCCTCGATGCAGGCAGGAGATCAGGTCAAGGTGAGCCAGAGCGTGGTGGTGTTTCACCATCCCGAGCATCGCGGCCAGGCCTTCGATCTCAAGGGCCAGCAGGGTGAAGTGTTCCAGGTGCTCAACGACTACAAGGGCCGCACCATCAGCCCCACCATGCCGGTGATCGTGGCGTTTGGCCGATTTCGCGCCCACTTCCGCACCGATGAGCTCGAACCCGTGGCCTGATCACTTCGCCGGGCTTCAGCTCAGCCGGCTTCCTTGATCAAAAACACGCCCTCCTCCTGATCGATCGCCTGCAGGCACAGGGCAATTAATTCCTGCCGACTGGTGGGCACCACCCTTCCGCAGAAATCAGGCTGGATCGGGAGTTCACGGTGGCCCCGGTCCACCATCACCAGCAACCGCACCCGCTTGGGTCGCCCCCAGGCCTGAAGCGCTTCCAGGGCGGCCCGCACGGTGCGTCCGGTGAAGATCACGTCATCCACCAGCACCAGATCGCGGCCCTCCAGGTCGGCAGGCAGCTGGGTGGGGGCAGCCAGCCGGGTGCCGATCCGCGCCAGATCATCCCGATGGAAGGTGGGATCAAGGCTGCCGCAGGCAATCGGATGGCCGCACAGGGCCTCGAGCCGCTGAGCCAGCACCTCCGCCAGGGCCACCCCGCGTGTGGGAATGCCCACCAGCACCAACTGTTCACTGTCGGCCACGCTCTCGAGCACTTGAGAGGCGAGGCGATTGAGCGTCCGCCCCAGCTCATCGGCCGAGAGGATCTCCATGCGATCGGCTGGCATACGCGCGCTGGCGGGCGCCGATGGTACCGGGATCAGCCGGTGTGGCCAAAAGCTGACGCAGGCGGGATCACGGCTGGTTCCGCAGGAGGCGCAGGGTAGGTTGGAGTGAGAAGGCGTTGCGGCGAGGCAGGATTCACCGGGTGACAGCTTCAGCGTCGACCGAACAAAGCCACGAGCCAGGCCAACCAACGAGCGCTCACGGAGTGGAGCCGCAGCGCGGCAGCGTTGCACCGGTTGTGCTTTGCATCCTGGATGGATGGGGCTACCGCCACGACGACGCGCATAACGCCATCCGGGCTGCAGACACGCCGGTGATGGATGCCCTGTGGCATGCCTATCCCCACACCCTGATCGAGGCCAGTGGCGCCGATGTGGGATTGCCCGACGACCAGATGGGCAACTCCGAGGTGGGTCACCTCACCATCGGCGCTGGCCGTGTGATCCGCCAGGAACTGGTGCGGATCAGCCAGGCCGTGCGCGACGGCAGCCTCAACGACAACGCTGAGCTCAACGCCCTGGCCGACCGCCTGCTAGCCAACGGCAAAACGCTGCATCTGATTGGCCTCTGCTCCGATGGTGGCGTTCACAGCCATGTGACCCACCTGGGCGGACTGCTGAAGTGGGCTGCGGCGCGCGGACTGAAGGATGTCTGCGTGCATGTGATCACCGACGGGCGCGACACCCCAACCCAGAGCGCCCCGGGCTTTCTCGCCACCATCCAGGCTCAGATCGCGGCAGCGGGTGTGGGCCGGATCAGCACGATCTGCGGCCGCTACTGGGCCATGGATCGGGATAACCGCTGGGATCGCACCGAAAAGGCGTATCGCCTCTATTGCGAGGACGGCGAGATCAGCAGCGAAACACCCCAGCAGGTGCTGGAGCAGGCCTACGCCGAGGGTGTCACCGATGAGTTCCTGGAACCCACACGCCTCGATCAGGGGGCGATCCAAGCCGGTGATGGCGTGGTGTGCTTCAACTTCCGCCCCGACCGGGTGCGCCAGATCATCCGTGCCCTGGTGTTGCCCGAGTTTGATGCGTTTGAGCGCGAGCGGATTCAGGATCTGGCGGTGGTGACCTTCACCCAATACGAAGCCGGCCTGCCCGTCGCTGTGGCCTTCCCGCCCGAATCGCTCGATGGACTGCTGGGTCAGGTGGTTTCAGAAGCCGGATTGCGTCAGTTCCGCACGGCGGAAACCGAGAAATACCCGCATGTCACCTATTTCATGAACGGTGGCATCGAACAGCCCTATCCCGGTGAAGATCGCCATCTGGTGCCTTCGCCCCGCGTGGCCACCTACGACCAGGCACCGGCGATGTCGGCCGAGCAGCTCACCGACCACTGCATCGCCGCCATCAACAAGGGCATCTATTCACTGGTGGTGATCAATTACGCCAACCCCGACATGGTGGGGCACACCGGTGAAATGAACGCCACCATCGATGCCATCCACACGGTGGATCAGAGCGTGGGCCGCCTGCTCGAGGCCACCAACCGCATGGGTGGCACCCTGCTGGTCACAGCCGATCACGGCAACGCCGAGCTGATGGAAGGCCCCGATGGCCGCCCCTGGACCGCCCACACCACCAACCCGGTGCCGGTGATCCTGGTGGAAGGTGAAAAGCGCAAGCTGCCGGGGCACGGCAACGCGGTAGAGCTGCGCAGCGGTGGCGGCTTGGCTGACGTCGCCCCCACCCTGCTGGAAATTCTGGGCCTGCCCCAACCCTCCCGCATGACCGGCACATCCCTGGTGGTGCCGCTGGGCAGCCCGGCTGTGTTGAACCGGGTTCCCCAGACGCTGGGCGTTTGATCCGGCCCTTTAGGCTTCCGCCATGCTCCAAACCGTTTTCACCTGGATCTGGCTGGCCAGCGGCGTGCTGCTGATGATCAGCGTGTTGCTGCACAGCCCCAAGGGCGATGGCATGGGCGGCCTGGCTTCCAGCGGCAGCTCCATGTTCAGCAGTGCTCGTAGCGCCGAGGCCACCCTCAACCGCATCACCTGGACCCTGCTGGCCATCTTTCTGGGCTTGGCCACAGCCCTGAGTGCGGGCTGGTTCAAGCTCTGAACCCGCGCCCTCAGAACGCCCTGATCACCCCACGGCCCTGCCGATCCCACCTTGACGATGCCCCGCCGCAGCTTTCTGGCGAGCCTCACGGCTCTCTTCAGTCCTGTGCTGGGCGCCAGCGCGGCTGAAGCGGCCTCAGCAGCAGCTGACCCCAAATGGAACCTGAGCGATGCGGAGTGGAAGCGGCGCCTGAGCCCTGCCGCCTACCAGGTGCTGCGCAAGGAAGGCACCGAGCGGCCCTTCAGCAGCCCGCTCAACAACGAGAAGCGCGCAGGCATCTACCACTGCGCCGGCTGTGATCTCCCCCTGTTCAGCTCCAAAGCCAAATACGACAGCGGCACCGGCTGGCCCAGCTTCTGGCAGCCCCTGCCGAAGGCCATCGGCACCAAGATCGATTTCAAATTGATCGTGCCCCGCACCGAATACCACTGCAAACGCTGCGGCGGCCACCAGGGGCACGTGTTTGATGACGGCCCCAAACCCACCGGCAAGCGCTACTGCAACAACGGCGTGGCACTCACCTTCAAACCTCAGGCCGGCTGACGCCGGCCAATCCGCGCTTCAGAACAGCTGAGGGGAGCCCACGCGCTCGGCATAGGCCTCTTCGCCATGCTCAGCCACATCCACCCCGAGGTTTTCAGCGTTTTCGCTCACCCGGAAGCGAACGCCCAGGCCGCGCAACACAGCCGCAATCAGCAACGTGCCCAGGGCCGCCAGGCCATAGGCCACCAGCACAGCCTGCAACTGACCGAGCACCAACGCGGTACGCCCCTGTTGCGCCAGCACGGCACCCGCAGGATGCGCAGCGATCAGCTCGGCATTGGCAAACACACCCGTGAGCAGCGCACCGGCGGTTCCACCCACCCCATGCACGGCATAGGTGTCGAGGGAATCATCGAAGCGCAGTTTCACCTTCACCTGCACGGAGATGTAGCAAAGCAGGCTGGTGAGCGCACCGATGGCCAGGGCCGATCCCACGGTGACAAAGCCTGCAGCGGGGGTGATCCCCACCAACCCGCCCACCGCACCGGTGGCCATGCCCACAGCCGTGGGCTTGCCGTCGCGCCAGGTTTCCAGCAGCGACCACGCCACCAGGCCGGCGGCCGCCGCCACATGGGTGGTGGTGAACGGCAGCTCGGCGCCAGCCACCGTGAGCTGACTGCCGCCGTTGAAGCCAAACCAGCCGAACCACAACAGGCCGGTGCCCAGCAGGATCTGGGTCACGTCGTGGGGCGGGCGTACCGACTGGGGCCACTGCCGGCGGGCACCGATCAGAGCGGCCAGCACCAAGGCCGACACCCCGGAACTGATGTGAACCACCGTGCCACCGGCGAAATCGAGGTCTTTGCCGAGCAGCCCTCCGCCCCAAACCATGTGAGCCAAGGGGGCGTAAACGAGCAGCAGCCAGATGGGGGTGAACAGGCACCAGAAGCGGAAACTGATCCGCTCCACCAGAGCGCCGGAGATCAGAGCCGGCGTGATGATCGCGAACATGCCCTGGAACAGGGCAAAACTGAGGCCCGGAATGGCCAGCGGCTCCCAACTGGGCGGCAGGTTCTCCAGCAGGGCATAGCGGAGGGGATTACCGAGCACGGCCTGCCAGGCCCCACCCTCCGCAAAGGCCAGGCTGAAACCAAAGGTGGCCCAAACCACCGTGGCGATGCCCATCATCACGAAGCTCATCGCCATCGTGTTGAGCACATTGCGGCCTTGCACGAAGCCGCCGTAAAAGAACGCCAGGCCTGGTGTCATCAAGAGCACCAGGGCTGAAGACATCAACACCAAGGTGTTATCGGCTGGATTCAGCGCAGCAGCGTCAGCAGCGTGGACTGGAAGCAGGCTTCCCATCACCAGCTGCAGCGCAGGCACGGTGAGGGCAGCGATCAGCAGCCGCTGCGGCCTCGATCGAAACAACACAGGCAGACTTCCGTAGCGATCGCCACACTTTCAGAGCAGCAACCCCTACAACTGTTCATAGCGAACATATTGCCGCGCTCTGCAGGCGGCTTCCATGGCGCACCCACCACGCCGGCAACGCAAAAAAAGGAGGGCCGAAGCCCTCCTCACGCGCCTCAGCCGCAGGCTGGATCAGTAGTCGAAGTCGCCGCCCATGCCGCCGCCGGCAGGAGCTGCTTCCTTTTTCTCGGGCATGTCAGCCACGATGCACTCGGTGGTGAGCACCATGCCGGCGATCGAGGCGGCATTCTGCAGACCGGAGCGGGTCACCTTGGCGGGATCCACGATGCCGGCGGCCAGCATGTCGACGTATTCGCCGGTGGCGGCGTTGTAACCCTCGGAGAAGGGCTTGTTCTTCACGTGCTCGGCCACCACGGAGCCGTTCACACCAGCGTTCTCAGCGATGCGCTTGAGGGGAGCGGTGAGGGCGGAAGCCACGATGGTGGCGCCGATCAGCTCTTCGCCGGAGAGGTTGGCTGCGGCCCACTGCTCGAGGGCAGGAGCCAGGTGGGCCAGGGTGGTGCCACCGCCAGGAACGATGCCCTCTTCAACGGCCGCCTTGGTGGCGTTGATGGCGTCTTCCAGACGCAGCTTCTTGTCCTTCATCTCGGTCTCGGTGGCAGCACCCACCTTCACCACGGCCACACCGCCGCTCAGCTTGGCCAGACGCTCCTGCAGCTTCTCCTTGTCATAGGAGGAGTCGGTTTCGTCCATCTGCTTGCGGATCTGCTCGCAGCGGGCCTTCACAGCCACCTCGTTGCCTTCGGCCACGATGGTGGTGGTGTCCTTGTTGATGGTGATGCGGCGGGCGGTGCCCAGCATCTCCAGCTTGGCGTTCTCCAGCTTGAGGCCGGCGTCTTCGGTGATCAGCTGACCGTTGGTGAGAACGGCGATGTCCTCGAGCATGGCCTTACGGCGATCGCCGAAGCCGGGAGCCTTCACAGCGGCCACGTTGAGCACGCCACGCAGACGGTTCACCACCAGGGTGGCGAGGGCTTCCTTCTCGATGTCCTCGGCGATGATCAGCAGAGGCTTGCCGGTGCGGGCGATCTGCTCGAGCACGGGCACCAGATCCTGCACCAGGCCGATCTTCTTGTCGGTGAGGAGGATGTAGGGATCCTCGAGCACCGCTTCCATGCGCTCGGTGTCGGTGGCGAAGTAGGGCGAGATGTAGCCCTTGTCGAAGCGCATGCCCTCGGTGACCTCCAGTTCGGTGGTCATCGACTTGCCTTCCTCGAGGGAGATCACGCCCTCTTTGCCGACCTTGTCCATGGCGTCGGCGATCATGCGGCCCACCTCTTCGTCGTTGCCGGCGGAGATGGTGCCCACCTGGGCGATGGCGTTGGAGTCGCTGATGGGCTTGGCGTGCTCCTTGATCTTCTCGACCAGGAATTCAGCGGCCTTGTCGATGCCCTTCTTCAGGGTGATGGCGTTGGCACCGGCGGCCACGTTGCGCAGACCGGCCTTCACCATGGCGTGGGCCAGCACGGTGGCGGTGGTGGTGCCGTCACCAGCAGCGTCGTTGGTCTTGGAGGCGGCCTGACGGATCAGGGCCACACCGGTGTTCTCGATGTGATCCTCGAGCTCGATCTCCTTGGCGATGGTGACGCCATCGTTGATGATCTGAGGGGCGCCGAACTTCTTCTCCAGCACCACGTTGCGGCCCTTGGGACCAAGGGTCACAGCAACGGACTCGGCCAGGATGTCGATGCCTTTTTCGAGGGCGCGGCGGGCCTGCTCGTTGTAAATGATGCGCTTAGCCATGGAAGGCGGATCTCGCTGTTGAAACGGTTAGGGAAAAATCTGAATCGCGGTGAGCGATCGCTCAGTTGACGACGGCCAGGATGTCCTTCTCGGACAGCAGCACGTACTCATCGGTGCCGAGCTTGATGTCGGTGCCGGCGTACTTGCTGTACAGAACCTTGTCGCCCACGCTCACTTCGGGGGCCTGACGGGAGCCGTCGTCGTTGCGCTTGCCGGGGCCCACCTGCACCACTTCGCCCACCTGGGGCTTTTCCTTGGCGGTGTCAGGCAGAAGGATGCCGCCGGCGGTTTTCTCCTCAGACTCCGACACCTTGATGAAGATGCGGTCGCCGAGGGGCTTAACGGTGGAAACGCTGAGAGAAACAGCAGCCATGGATGGAATGCGATGAAGAAGGCGAAACCATTGGCATGGCGCCAGAGACGCTGCCAGGGTCGCGGCGTTGGAACGCCCGGCGGAGGGAGTTAGCACTCGCCTGCCGTGAGTGCCAAGGTATGGGGGCAGCAGGCCACTGTTCAACTGCCAACTGGGGCGGTTGACCGAACAGCTGATGCGGCCCTGCCGAACCGAACGGGGGGATGGCACGCAGTGGTAAGGTTGCGCCGCTTCGGAGCGGGTCTAGTCCCGCTGCGCGTCCCCAGCGACTTCTCCCATAAATGGCTGCTGCTACTGCCACCGGCACCAAAGGCATCATCCGGCAGGTGATCGGCCCGGTGATCGACGTTGAATTCCCGGCCGGCAAGCTGCCCAAGATCTATAACGCCCTCCGCGTGACGGGCAAAAACTCGGCCGGTCAAGACGTGGCTCTGACCGCCGAGGTGCAACAGCTCCTGGGTGACCACCGCGTGCGCGCCGTGGCCATGAGCAGCACCGACGGCCTGGTGCGCGGCATGGAAGCTGTCGACACCGGTGCTTCGATCTCCGTACCCGTGGGTGAAGCCACCCTGGGCCGCATCTTCAACGTGCTCGGCGAGCCCGTGGATGAGAAGGGCCCCGTGAGCACGACCACCACCGCTCCGATTCACCGCGAAGCTCCCAAGCTCACCGATCTCGAAACCAAGCCCAAGGTGTTCGAGACCGGCATCAAGGTGATCGACCTGCTGGCTCCCTACCGCCAGGGCGGCAAGGTGGGTCTGTTCGGTGGTGCCGGTGTGGGCAAAACCGTGCTGATTCAGGAGCTGATCAACAACATCGCCAAAGAGCACGGCGGTGTGTCGGTGTTCGCCGGCGTGGGTGAGCGCACCCGTGAAGGCAACGATCTCTACGAGGAATTCAAGGAGTCGGGTGTGATCAACCCCGACGATCTGTCCAAGTCGAAGGTGGCCCTCTGCTACGGCCAGATGAACGAGCCCCCCGGCGCCCGCATGCGCGTGGGTCTCTCGGCTCTGACCATGGCTGAGCACTTCCGCGACGTGAACAAGCAGGACGTGCTGCTGTTCGTGGACAACATCTTCCGTTTCGTGCAGGCCGGCTCGGAAGTGTCGGCTCTGCTGGGCCGCATGCCTTCGGCTGTGGGCTACCAGCCCACCCTCGGCACCGACGTGGGTGCGCTCCAGGAGCGCATCACCTCCACCCTTGAAGGTTCGATCACCTCGATCCAGGCTGTGTACGTGCCTGCGGACGACCTGACCGACCCCGCACCGGCCACCACCTTCGCCCACCTCGACGCCACCACCGTGCTCAGCCGCGGTCTGGCCTCCAAGGGCATCTACCCCGCTGTGGATCCCCTGGATTCCACCAGCACCATGCTCCAGCCCGCCGTTGTGGGTGATGAGCACTACCGCACTGCCCGTGCCGTGCAGTCCACCCTGCAGCGCTACAAGGAACTCCAGGACATCATCGCGATTCTGGGTCTGGACGAACTGTCCGAAGACGACCGCCGTACCGTGGATCGCGCCCGCAAGATCGAGAAGTTCCTCTCCCAGCCCTTCTTCGTGGCTGAGATCTTCACCGGCATGTCCGGCAAGTACGTGAAGCTCGAGGACACCATCAAGGGCTTCAACATGATCCTGGCTGGTGAGCTCGATCACCTCCCCGAGGCTGCCTTCTACCTGGTGGGCAACATCGATGAAGTGAAGGCCAAGGCCGCCAAGATCCAGGCTGACGCCAAAGGCTGATCCGGAGTCTTAACTGATGTCTCTCACCCTCCGC
>VGPP01000019.1 GCA_016882585.1 Cyanobacteria bacterium M_surface_7_m2_037 | reverse complement strand
CGGGATGGCCTACGCGGATGCCGCTCTCACTGAGCTCCACCTGCTCGCTCACCAGGGCCAGGATCACGGCCAGCCCCAGAGGCAGGGCTGTCCACAGCCACGGCTGCAGCTCTGCGGGAGCCAGCAGCGGCAGGGGCAACACCAGCGCCAGATAGAGGCTGATCAGCGTGAAGCGGATCAGCGGTGCCATCGGGTAGCGCTGGCTCATCGATCCTCAGGGGAGCCGGGCAGGGGTTCGATCAACTCGGAGGGTTGGTAGCGCCCGCCGAACACCTCCTGCTCGCGGCCTTTCCAGAACTCACCCAGGCGCATCAGGTCGGCGTGGGCTTCCTGGAGTTTGTCCATGTAGTCCTGCGGATCCATGGAGGCGCGCTCCTCCTTCAGTTTGGTGAGCCGCAGCAGCTGCAGCATCCAGGGCTTGCTCAGCTCGCCGCGCTGCTCGAGGTAGCGGGCCAGTTCAACGGAGCTGAGGTTGGCATCGCCGGGGCTGGGGGCGGCCATGGAGCCCTGTGCTGCAGACAGCTGCCACCCTATGGACGGGCGTGCAGTTGATGCGAGTTCGGATCTCCGCGTGGCGCTCATGGCAGGGAGACTTCGGTGAGCTCAGCGGCTACAAGTTCGAGGAATCGCCGGTTGAGGGGTGTGGGGTTGAGCCAGACAAGTGCTCCCGCTCGAAGCGCTCGAGCCTGGACTCGATCGCTGCGAGCCGCGCGTTCTCTCTCCTCAGCTGCTCGGTCTCGCTCCTGATCTGCAGAGTCCTCTGCTCCATCGCGTATCGCTGCACTTTCTTGTCGATCGTTGGATGCCAGTTGAGCTTCTGCAAGAGCCGCCGCCACGGCGGCAGCGATGCAAGGAATTCCTGCTTGCTGCGGTAAATCGATGGCAGCGGTTCCCAGGACTGAGACATGGTCGTAACTGCTGAATAGCGTGATCAGGGCGAGCAGAACAGCCGCGATGACGGTGATCCAGCCCTGCCGATCGAATCCCAGAACCACCGTAGCCACTGCAATCGAACCTTCAGCCTCATGGCGGCGGGGGGCTCAGGCATCCGTGCAAACCCCCAACATTTGGCACAAGCGAGGCGGAGCCGCTGATCAGGCCGGCAGCTTCCAGGGGTTGAGCCCAAGATCCGCCCCGATGCGGTGGGCGCAGGCGAAGCCGCTGAAGGCCACGGCGTTGAGACCCTGGCCGGGGAAGCAGGAATCACCGACGCAGTAGAGGTTTTGAAGGCCGGTGCGGTTGAACGGCATCGGTAGGAGCCCCGGAAGCCGCAGGGCTGGGATGGGCCCGTAGCTGCCGCCCATCCGGCCGAGGAAGCGGCGGTGGGTGCGGGGGGTGCCGATTTCTTGGTGGCGAATGGCGCCGCCCAGGCCCGGCAGGATCGCTTCGAGGCGTTGCACCAGCCGTGCCGTGTCGGCGGCTTTCTTCGCTTTGTAGGCGGCGGGGCTGAGATCCTTCCAGGCCTGAATGTCGCTGGGGGTGAAGGTGTGCACGATGTGCCGGCCTTCCGGTGCCAGGGAGGGATCGAGCAGCGTGGGGATCGACACGAAGATCACCCCCTGTTCGCTTTCCATCTCAGCCCAGTCTTCGAGCACGAGGTGGTGGCAGTGGAAGCCCTCGGGGATGACGGCTGCATCCACGCCGAGGTGCAGTGACAGGAAGGATGGCGAGGGCTTGTAGCGGCGGCGCCAGGTTGTTTCGGCTTTGGGGGTGTGGGCCGAATCCACCAACGCGGCGCTTCTGGGGCGCTGCACATCGGAGTTTTCTTGCTCGGTTTCAAACGTGTCCCAGCGGGTGGCGTTGCTCACCACGCGGCGGGCTCTGATCTCTTCGCCATCGGCCAACCGCACGCCTACCGCCTGGCCGTTCTCGATCATCACCTTGGTGACGCGGGCCTTGTAACGGATCGAGCCGCCATGGCTCTCCAATCCGGCCACCAGCTTCTCGGCGATCACCCCCACGCCTCCCTTGGGGTAGTTGATGCCGCCGGCATGGCGATCGGAGAACACCATCCCCGCATTGATCATCGGGGTGAGATCCGCTGGCATCACGCTCCAGCAGAAGCACTCCATATCGATCAGCTTGAGCAGCTGTTCATCGCGGATGTGGTTGCGGGCGACATCGCCCACGTTGAACGGCAGCCAGCGCGCCAGCCCCAGGCAGGCCAGGGGTGCGCGGAAGAACACCTTCGCCAGGTAGGCCGGATCCTCGAGCGAGAGCAGCGGCATCGCATCGAGGCAGTTGAACACCTGCCAGCAGGTGTCATAAAACGCCCGGATCCCCTTGGCTTCGTGGGGGAACAGCGCCGAGAGCCGGGCGATGAAGGCTTCGTAGTCGCGGTCCACTGCCACGTTGAGCCCGCCGGGTAGGTGATATTCGAGCTGGGCCGGGTCGGGCACCGTGTCGCAGTGTTGGCCCACATCGGCGAGGGCGCGGGTGAGCAGGTTGGTGTGGCCTTTCTCGCCGAACCCGAAGATCATCGAGGCGCCCACATCAAAGGTGTAGCCCTCGCGCCGGAAGCTCCCTCCCGAGCCGCCTGGGATCAGGTAGCGCTCCAGCACCAGGGTTTTTGCCCCCTTGGCGGCCAGCTGGGAGGCGGTGACCAGCCCGCCGATGCCGGAGCCGATCACGATCACATCCCAGGTGGGAGCAGGGGGTGTGGTCACCGAGGAGCGCTGGCGGGTTGGGGCGACCCTAGGAGCCCGGGGATTCAGCCATGGCTACGCAGATCCTTGAGCAGAACAAAGAGGTGGAGCGGATCCGTGGGTGATTCCACAAACCCGAAGTGGGCGTAGAAGCTTCTGGCTTCCTCATCCTTGGCGTGCACCGCAAGAGCCCGAATCCCGGCAATGTCGGCGGCAGCCATGGTGCGTTGGATGGCGTCTTTTAAGAGGCCTGAGCCCAGTCCTTTGCCTTGCTCCTCGCAGCTCACCGCCAAACGCGCGAGCACCATCAACGGAATCGGATGCCGCGCCAGGCCTTTTCTCACCCGCTCCGGCGCTTGTTCTGGCGACACCGACCCCACCACCAGCGTGTGGAAGCCCACCACTTGTTCGCCTCGCAGGGCCACGTAGGTGCGGCTGCTGTTGGCGCGTTGATTGGTGAGTGCATGCAGCAGCAGGAATCGGTTCAGGCCGGGGTTGCCGCAGTCAAACCCTTCGAGCTGATGCCTTGCCGCCAGAGCCTCAATGCGCAGGGCGGGCATCGCTTCAGCGCTCGAACACGCTTGGCTCGTTGAGGAGGGATGCCAACCGGGCCTGTGGCGGATGCGGTGGTGCATCAAGTGCCGCCACGAAGGCCTGCCAGCGTTTGGGGGTGAGGTTGAACTGCTGCCGATCGGCAAGGGTGTCAGCCGCTCTGGCCAGGGCGCTATCGAGCACAAAGTCGCTGACGCTGCGCTCGGCAGCAGCGGCGGCTTGCTGCAGGGTCTGCTTGGCCGTAGGGGTGAGACGCAGATCGAGCTTTTCGCTGCGTTTTTCGTTGCCGCGACCTGTCGCAACCATGCATGGGCGCTGCTGCTGTGGCAACTGTAGGTCGATTGCCCGACGGTGTCCGGACAAGCGTGAGATGGCTTAGGCCGTAAATGGCGCCTGCCCCGTGAGGATTACCTCGGTGCGCACGGGCCCCAGGAGTTCGGCGCAACGCGCATCGATCCGCTCGCGCAGGCGATCGAGCCAGGGGCCATCCACCGGCATCGCAGGGTTGAGATAGGCCACCACAAAGGTGGTTCGGCCCACCTTCATCACGGTGAGATCGAGCAGCCAGGTCGACATCCCGCTGAGCAACTCCTGCACCGCGGTGCGGGTGCGGGCGATCAGGGCCGGATCGCAGGCGGCACCAGCGGCCTGGCGCAGGGCCCGCCAGAACTGCTGCAGCGGTTCGGGCACCACCGCCAGCGCCAGGAGCAACACCAGCACCGAATCCGCCACGGGCACCAGCGGTTGCAGCGGGGTGGAGGCGAGCAGCGGCGCGCCGAGCAGGGCCGCACCGGCCACGGCGCTGATCAAGCCGTCGATGCAGGCGGCGCGGGCTTCGGTGCGCAGCAGTTCACTGCAGCGGCCGCTGCGCTGCCAGTCGTGCTGGTGGCGCCAGGCCAGGGCCAGGCAGAGCACCACCATCAGCCCGGCGTAGCCGGCCACTGGCCGCAGCTGCACGGCCGCCACCACCTGGCCGGCCAGGTGGTTCACGATCGTGGTACCGGCTGTGACCACCGCCACGCTGAGGATCCCAAGCAACACCAGGGAGCGAAACAGCACATACAGCGCTTCCTGACCGTCGTAGCCGTAGGGGTAGGCGCGATCGGGCGGACGCACCACATTGGCGCCGATACGGGCAGCGATGAAGCTGGAGGCGGCCATCATTCCGGAGTAGAGGCCATCCAGAAGCAGCGCCTCGGAGCCGGAGAGGGCGTAGACGCTGATGCCCATCGCCGCCATCAACAGGCTGGCGGCCACTCCGATCTGGAGTGATCGGCGTTCGGTCTGGCGGGCGCCGGGAGGGGCTTGGGGCATGGCTGGAGAGCCTCTGTTCCACCCTTAGCTAGGCATCCGTCCCTGTTCTCGCAAGGCCTGTGGGTTGAGCAGTTGAAAGCCTCTCTATCCGGAAAAGAAATGGATCAACCTGCATCACAGGCTGCTGGTGCGCACCACGCTCAACCTCCACAACGACCTCTTGGCCCAGGCCTGGCTCTTGCGCCAGGCGACGAGGTTGGTGTGTCGACTCGGCCGTTGTCCTTGCCCGTGCATCACGGCCAGGGTGGCCTCACCACAGCAGCAGCGGATGGTCGAAGCAATCGCCAGCTGTTGGATGCCGCGGTTGGCCTGAGCCGGTCGTGACACCAGATGTGAATGTGCTGGTCGCCGCATCCCGCAGCGACCATCCCCACCATGCGGTTGCGAGCGACTGGGGCTGCTGCCGATCGTCACAGCGCGCTTCCTTCGGCTGGTGGCACTCCCCTGAACTCCTCAGATCCTCCATACAATTTGTATGACATTTCTGGCGGAGGCCTGTCTTGCATGGGCGCAATCAGCCTGAGGCTCCCCATGAGCTGGGGAGCAAGCTCGCGCAGGAGGCCCAGTTCAGCGGTCAGCCACGGTCTCAGTTGATCCGCGAGTCTTTGGAAGCGCTGCTCAGCCTGCGCGAGCGTCAACGCAACGAAGCGGCTCTGGCTGCTGCGGCTTCCGCCCTTGCCTCCGACGTCGATGCATGCCAGGAAGCCCTTGCCGTGGCCGAGGAGTTTCTGGAGCTTGAGAACGAAGCCCTTGAGGGGAGCTGGTGGCGTTGATTCGCCGCGGCGAGGTTTGGGTGGCGCGGCTCAACCCCAATCAGGGAGCTGAAGTGGGAAAAGTTCGACCGGTCGTCGTGATTCAGGCGGATCTGCTCACGGATGCCGGCATCCCCACCGTGTTGGTCGTGCCGCTCACCACGCAGATGAGGCGCGGAGCAGCCACGCGCTCTTGATCGCGCGCGCCTTGGTGAAGGCCCTCTCACGCGCCTCACCGCCGAAGAACTGCTCAAGCTGGAACGAGCGCTGCGGGCTGTGATGGTGCTCCCGTGAACGGCGCCAGATCCGCCAGGGCCCGATCGCGGTAAGCGCCATAGCGCCGCCGCTTGTCGCGGATGCGCTCGGGCAGTTCGGGCAACAGGCCGAAGTTGGGTGGCATCGGCTGGAATTTTTCGCTCGGGGCTTCGGCGATGAAGTGGGTGAGGGCCCCGATCATCGAGGTGGCCGGCAGCTGCAGCGGCTCCTGGCCGTTGGCCAGCCTTGCGGCATTGGTGCCAGCCAGCCAGCCGCCAGCCACCGCCGCCGCATAGCCCTCCGTGCCGGTGATCTGCCCGGCCGCAAGCAGCGTGGGGCGCTGGCGGAACTGCAGGGTGGGATCGAGCAGCTGCGGGGCCTCGAGGAAGGTGTTGCGGTGCATCACCCCGAAGCGCACGAACTCGGCGTTCTCCAGCCCCGGGATCATCCGCAGCACCCGTTTCTGCTCCCCCCATTTGAGGTTCGTCTGGAAGCCCACCAGGTTCCAGAGGCGGCCGTCCTTGTCTTCCTGGCGCAGCTGCACCACGGCGTAGGCGCGCTTGGCGCGGCGCACGTCGCGGTCGTTCACATCGCCCCAGCGCGGATCCCAGAGGCCGATCGGCTTGAGCGGGCCGTAGCGCATCGTGTCTTCGCCGCGGCGGGCGAGTTCTTCGATCGGCAGGCAGCCCTCGAAGAAGGTGGCGTTCTCCTTTTCGAAATCCTTGAGCTCGGCCTGCTCGGCGGCCAGCAGCGCCTCGCGGAAGGCGAGGAACTGCTCTTTGTCCATCGGGCAGTTGATGTAGTCGGCGTCGCCCTTGTCGTAGCGGGAGGCGCGGAAGGCCACGCTCAGATCAATGCTCTCGCCTTCCACGATCGGGCTGGCGGCATCGAAGAAGTGGCAGTCGGCCCGGCCGGTGAAGGTGCGCAGCTGTTCGGCCAGCGGTTCGCTGGTGAGCGGGCCGGTGGCGAGCACGGCGATCTGGCCGGGGCCGGGCAGTTCGGTGTGCTCGCGGCGTTCCACCGTCACCAGCGGGTGTTGCTCGAGGGCTTCGGTGAGCGCCGCGCTGTAACGGCCGCGATCCACGGCCAGGGCGCCGCCGGCGGGCACGGCGTGCTCATCGGCGGTGCGGATCACCAGGGAGCCCAGGCGGCGCAGTTCTTCCTGCAGCAGGCCGGCGGCGCGGTCGCTGCTCAGCGCCCCGAAGCTGTTGCTGCACACCAGCTCGGCGAATTCACTGCTGTGGTGGGCAGGGGAGCGGCGCACCGGCCGCATCTCCACCAAGCGCACCGGCACCCCGGCGCTGGCGATCTGCCAGGCGGCCTCAGTGCCGGCTAAGCCGGCACCGATCACCAACACCTCTGCGCTGTTCGTCTGCACCGCTGCGCCGCACTTTGGCTTCACCCTACGGGGCAACTGCAGCAGCAGTTGACGCTCCGGTGCGGCGTGATCAGGTTGCGGGGGACGACTCTGCATCCCTCGCATGAAGCGACCTGTGGTGCTGCTGCTCGGTTCTGCTTTGGGCCTGACGGTTGCCGCCTCGCCCCCGGCACTGGCGGAAAGCGAGCTGATCTACAGCCTCGACACCACCTGCACCATCGGTAAAGGCAAACCCCAGCCCTGCCAGGTGGAAGCGCTGGAGGTGGGGGATGCCACCGAATACCGCCATCGCCTCGGGGCCCGCACGATCAGCTACCGGATCCTTGAAGATCCCACCGTGCGCATTGAGGGGCGCAAGTCGAGCGGTGATCCCTGGAGCAGCGTGCGCAACGCCTGGATCAACTTCAACACCAACCAGCTCTGCTTCAACGACCGCGCCTTCTGCGTGGTGAACCCCACCTTCCTGGCCGATGTGAAGGCCGATGCGCAGGGTCCGGCTTTTGACGACCGCCAAACGGTGGGCTTGGCGTTCAGCCCCAGTGGTCGGGTGGATATCGCCTGTTTTGACGACGGCTGCCGTCGCTTGCTGGAGGCCATCGGACGATGAAACCACTGCTTCGCATCAGCACGGTGTTGTGCGTGGGCCTGAGCGTTGTTGGGCCGCTGTTGCCGCTGCAAGCAGCCACGGAGCTGCCGGAGGCGGTGCAGATCGCTCGCGGTGGAGGGAAAGGCGGTGGCGGTAAGGGCGGCGGCGGAAAAGGTGGAGGGCTGCGATCGGGAGGTGGCTCCCACGGCCGAGGGAGCGGTGCCCGCACCGGCTTTGCGGCGTTCAGTGGGGGTGGTGGTGGCGGCGGGCGCAGCGCGTCGCGGAACGACCGCGTTGAGATCCGTCAAGACAACCGCACCTCCCGCACCGACCTTCGCCAGGGCAACCGCAGCGATCGCGTGCACGACCGCAACACCACGCGCCGCAAAGCAATCAACACCTGGGATCGCCATCGACCCAACTGGGTGAACAGCAACTGGGCCAACAATCGACCGTGGCGCTACGGCTGGTATGGCGGCAACAGCTGGAACAACTGGGGCTGGTACCCGGCCAGAGCTGCTGCCTGGGGTTTGGGCAGCCTGGCCACCTTCGCGCTGATCGACAGCCTGGTGGACAGCGCCGTGAACAACCAGACCAGTTACATCGTGGTGCCCAATTCGGACTACTCGCTTTACTACGGCTCCGTTGTGGCCAATGGCCAGCAGGTGAGTTTCGAGGCGGATGACGGCGACAGCAACGTGACCTTCAACGCCGATTGCCGCTCCGGCACCCTCAACGGTGGTCCACCGCAAAACGCTGACGAGGCGCAGTTGCTCAACGCGGCCTGTCAGGTGGCCTTCGGGCAGTGAGCTACTCCATGCCCTGCCGCTGTGGCCATCAAAAAGCCCCCGGCTAGCGGGGGCTGGGTGGAGAAGATTGGCGCTCCAATCAGGACGGGGTCCTGATCGCGATCAGCCGTTGGCGCGCTTCAGCATCATCTGAAGCTGACCCACAGCAGCGCGGCCGATATTGAACACAGCCCAGCCAGCGGCCAGCGCGATCGGGGTGACAACGAGCAGAAGCCGGGCGTCCATGGCTTGGCGTTACGGAGGTGCGTGGCTTGATCTTACGGACCATCCCCAGCTCCCCGAGCCTGCCCATGGGCAGTTGACTGAATTCGCAGCAATTCAGCGCGCCCTTCAGCTCTCCTGCCGAAAGCCCGGATCGCTGCTGCGGCCTGCGTGGGCCATCGCCAGTTCGCGGTAGCGGCGGGCGTGTTCGCGTTGCTCCGCTGCCTGCTCCTCGCTCAGCTCGCGCTTCACCTGGGCCGGTGCACCCATCACCAGCGCCCGCTCTGGCACGTTCTTGGTGACCACCGATCCGGCCGCCACAAGCGCTCCAGCCCCCACGGTGACGCCGT
Organism: Cyanobacteria bacterium M_surface_7_m2_037; assembly: GCA_016882585.1. Taxonomy (GTDB): domain Bacteria; phylum Cyanobacteriota; class Cyanobacteriia; order PCC-6307; family Cyanobiaceae; genus Vulcanococcus. Next base: position 9,988 of record VGPP01000019.1, on the reverse strand, counting down.
TGAGCACGATGGCGCCGATGCCGATCAGGCAGCCGTCGTCCAAGGTGGCGCCATGCACCACGGCCCGGTGGCCGATGGTCACGTCGGCGCCGATCATGACGGGCTGGCCGGGGTCGCCATGCAGCACCGCTCCGTCTTGCACATTGCTGCCCTCGCCGATGGTGATGGCGCACACGTCGCCGCGGGCTACGGCGGTGGGCCAGAGGCTGGCCCCGGCGGCCAGGCGCACATCACCGATCAGCACGGCCGAATCGGCCACCCAGGCATCGGGATGCACCGTGGGCTGAGGCCAGGGCTGATCAGGCATGGCGGGTAGGCGAGCGGCGGCTTCGGCTCCCCATTCTCGGCGCGGTTGGAGGGCGGCCCCTCCGGGTGATACGTTCACGTGGTGCCCGCAAGGGCCACCCCCGAACCTGGTTCTCCAGCTCCGGGCGGGTCGTTAGCTCAGCGGTAGAGCACTCGGCTTTTAACCGATTGGTCCTGAGTTCGAATCTCAGACGACCCATTTTTTGAGATCGTTTAGACTGCAAGGGCTAAGCTCTGCGGCGCAAGGGATTTCAGGGCTTCTGAAGGCACTCTATTCCGGGCGAAATGAGTCCAGGGAGATTCGCCGAAAACCGTAGTTGTGTCATTTCCTTGGGACAAGTCCCAAGGAATCTACCCCGTCTCATCCGCTGAGACTCGGTGGGGTTCTGGGATCTGATCAGTGGGAACACTCACGACAGAGATGCGTTTCCCATGGCCACCATTCAGAGCCCCATGCAGCGCTGCAATGCGGTGCTGCGCGCCTTCGGCGCCCGCTACCGGCTGAGAGAGCACCGGAGAAGCCCCTGGATCACGGTGTACCAGCTGGGCAAGGGCGGCACGACCCGTGAGCACACGGTGAAGGGCTATGCCGCAGCAGACCCTGAGGCGATCGAGAGCCTGCAGGACCTGTTGATCGAGGCCACCCGCAGCGGCAGGCCCGCCGTGCTTCCCGATGGCCAGGAAGACCTCGCGAGCACTGATTGCAGTGCCCCCTGCTGGCCTGAGATCTGCGACGCGGTCGTGGCGTTCCAACGGGGCCAGGGGGTGAACATGAACCTGGTGGGCCCGTTCAAGGGCAAGGGCTACTTCTGCCTGCTCCCGGCGGATCGCCCGGCTACGGAGGCGGATGTACGGCGGTTTGCCTTGCACAACAGCGAGAGCCTCAAGGCACGGCTTGAGGATCCAACGGCGCCGCTGATCCCGATGGCCACGCACCGCCAGGGCTTCCGCCAGAAACGTGAGGTGGTGTCACTGCTGCGCCGCGCTGGCTATGGAGCGATTGCACCGGAGAGCCTGAGCGAGGAACTCAAGGGGATGGTGAACCGCAAGAAGGGAGCCCTGGTGGCCGCTGGTGAATCCAGACGCCGCATCCCAAGCACGGCCGCGGTCCAGGAGTGGCTGGATCAGGTGGTGGAGGACGACCCGCTCTGGGGCTGGGTGTTCGCGATGGTGGCCACCTATGGATTACGGCCGCATGAGGTGTGGCACATCGCCGAACTCCCTGATGAGCAGGGGATGGTGAGCATCGGCGTGGCTGCTCGCCATATCAGGGTGACCAAAACGGGCTTCCGGGTGGCGCTACCGCTCCCTGCGGAGTGGGTGGAGCGCTATCAACTGGGCGGCGAGAACGGAGAGCAAAGGCTCGAGGAGCTGCGCCGCCGCTATGTACCCAAGTTCGTCAATGAAGACGGCCAGCCGTTTGATCCCGAACGCGATCTGGTGAAGCGCTGCGATAACAACGAACGGCTGGGGGCTGTGTGCTGCCACAAGCTGCGCAGCTCCGATGCCAAGGCTGAGTTTGAACTGAAAACCAAGCTCTACGCCTGGGTGGAAACAGCACCTGCCCAGGGCAAGAAGAAGGCCCAGAAGAGAAAGGAGCGCTGCGTGCCCTATGACCTGCGCCACGCCTATGCGATTCGCGCCAGAGAAACAACGACCTGGAACTATGCGGATGTGGCTGCGGTGATTGTCTCGCCAGCCACTTGTAGGCAGTCCGGACGCTGATCCCCGCCTGAGTAGCCAGGAAGGCGAGGCTTTCACCGTGATCAATGTGTCGACGCAGCAACCGTTCTCGGCCGAGGGGTGTCAGCTGAGCATTTGGGTGGGTATGCATGGAATGTGAGCTCAGGGGACGGGGGTGACACACCGACCCTGACGAGCTCACACCCCTTTGTCAGCTGAACAACCTGGTGGGACTACACACCTAGCTCCGATCGCACGCTGGTGATCGCGAGCCGTCTGTTGCTGCTGGGTGATGCTCTTTCGGAGCTCCAGGCGGCGAGTGCGGCTCGTTGATCACGATCAGCAAGGGGCCTGTCACGGCAGGCCGTGAAAGCGGGTCATCAGCAGGGTCTCGTGTGGTGGCGAACCGATGCGCTCATCGTGGTTGTCTTCATGGCTGATCAGGTGTTGTGCTTGCAGGCGAGCGGCCATGGCCAGGAAGCATTGCTGGTGGTATTCGATCAGATCAATGCCGAAGCAAGCGATGAACTGAAGGTTGGTTTCCGCAAATGCGGTCACCCATGAATGGATCTTGGCGTTGAGGCCGCAGTCGTTGATTTGTTGGCCGATGTCTTGGGATGGATCCTTCGACATCAAATCGCACAGGCGATTGAGCCTGTATTCCAGGAGTGCCTGGTTAGCTGTTTTTCCTTTGTAGAGGTCGAAAGCTGTTTCGATATGCAGGATCGAGATGCCGAGCTGCCTGCTTAATTCAGGAATGCTGATCGGTTCGTTGTAGTGGTCTGAAAAGTATTGAACGACGCTCAGGATGATTTTGTGCTGCTCGAAGCTTTCACTGGGATGTGGCTGATGCAGAACGTGTAACAGTGGGTCCTCCTTTCTCCCTTCATTCTGTGCGCGAATGGCTTGTGCTGCACGCGATTGCTGCTTTCTTCATGCTTGCTTGATCAACTGTCATCACGCCTTGAGAGATTCTGTTGTTTGTGCTGTTGGGTGCCTCGTGCACGTCTGCTCTCGTTAGTGTGGTGATGAGGGCGTCATGCTCCATGGGAGATGAGGCGGGGCTTAGGACCCTGCTTTTTCTTGTTGAGCCCCAGAGTTGCATGCTCTTTGACGGTGATTTGCGCGCCAACAATGGTTGATTGTTGTTGTTGCTGGCACCAAGCCACAGTCGCCAGATAGGAGCAGTTCGTGCCGGGATGGTGGATTGCCAGCTGCACCCCAGGTTCCAGCCCGCTCACGGCCTTCAGACAGAGTTTGATGCCGGATGGGCTGGTGTCGAGTACCTGGGCAGAGCGCGTGCCGAACACCTCGCTGTCGACGCTGACAGTCCAGGTGCGATGCAACGTCGAACGGGCCTCAGATCTCCGCTCGTCATGGATGTCCACTGGGGCCTCCGCTCTGCAGTCTCCTGCTTGCTTTCGTTCCCGCCGCCGTGCGTGGATGGACGTTCTTCTCCAGCGGATGACACCCGAGCTTGCCGCCTGCGTTCTGGAAGGCTTACTGCTGCTCCATGAGGAGTTGTCGGTTGATCCCGAAGCGCCCTGGTATGTGGGCACGCCAGATCAAACCCAGGTGCTGCACGATGAGCTCTGGATCTTGGCCGGGGAGATCACGCCAGCCTCGAGCGCTGCGCTCGTGGCTGCCTGGTATGCAGCGGGCCGCTCCAGCTTGTTGCCCGTGGCCTGCACCGGTGAACTGGTGAGCAGTCGACATTCGGCGTCAACAAGCCCTCTGGTTGCGGCCGCTGCGCAATCGGCTTGAGCTTGGCCTGGTGTTTCAGGCCAGCACTTGAAGGGGGGAGCGCTCGGTGCAGCGCAACTGGGCACGCACCGCGAGGTGACCATTACCGCGGCACCAGCGGAAGTACTGCACCACGCCTTGCTGCCACAGCCATCCCTCGGCGCGGCCCAGACGTTGATCCCAATGCCACTCCAGCAGCTCGCTGTTGCCGTGGCCGTTGGCCCGCAGCGCCTCGCGCAGCGCAAGGCCAATCGGGGCTGGCCGCAGCCGATCGCAGCATTGGCCAAGCAGATCTGGCTGGAGCGGACGGTCGAGAACCCAGGCACTGATGTGCTTCAACGCCGGTGGCAGCAGGCTGTTGCTGCTCCCTGGAGCCATGGACCCTGCGCGGCTGCTCCCACCATGCACGCGCAGGCGAGATTTAGGCAACGTTGCCGAAATCATTGGCTTCACCACAGCAGCGAACATCACAGGCCTGCGCTCACACCCCAGTCACCCCGCTCGCCAGAGTGCTGTCAGTGATGGAGCCGCGATGGTGCCCACCCGTGAGCAGATCCTGGCCGCTTCGGCGGGTTGGGTGGCGGTGCTGCTGAATGTGGTGCCTGGCCTGGGCGCCGGCTACCTCTATCAGCGCCGCTGGCGGGCCTACTGGATCACCTCAGCCCTGGCCACGGCCTGGTTTGTGGCCGGTGCCGTGCTCGCGCAAAACGCGGATGCGGCTGCTGACGCGCAGAACCAGCTGTTGGGGTTGATCGGCCTCCTGGTGTTGGCTGGGGTAACCGCCACAGAAGCGGGCTTGGCCGTGAAGCGCGTTCGCCAGAACGGATGAACCTGCATGGCGATTGGCGCCAACCGGTGGCCCTCAACACCCAAGCGTTGCCCTGGGTGGCTTCCCCCTCGCCGGGGGTGGAGCGGCGCCCTCTTGAGCGCCTTGGCGCTGAGTTGGCACGGGCCACATCGGTGGTGCGTTACGCCCCAGGCAGCCGTTTTGCCCGGCATGGCCATGGCGGCGGCGTGGAGATCCTGGTGCTGGACGGCACCTTCGCCGATGAACAGGTCACTTATCCCGCCGGCACCTACTTGCGTAATCCACCGGGTTCAGCCCACGCCCCCTTCAGCGAGAGCGGTTGCACGCTGCTGGTGAAGCTGCAGCAGATGCATCCCGAGGATCAGCTGCGGCTGGTGATCGACACCCACGCGGCTGCTTGGCATCCGGGCTTGGTTCCCGGTCTTGAGGTGTTGCCCCTGCATGCCTTTGGCAGTGAACAGGTGGCGCTGGTGCGCTGGGCGCCGGGTACCCATTTCCAGGCCCACAGCCATCCCAGTGGCGAGGAGATCTACGTGATCGAGGGTGTGTTCCAAGACGAGCACGGCACTTATCCCCCTGGAAGTTGGTTGCGCAATCCACCGGGCAGCGTGCACCGCCCCTGGAGCGAACCCGGTTGCACGATCTGGGTTAAAACCGGGCACCTGCCGGCCACAACCTCGCCCTTTGGCTAGAGCGGAAGCATCTGCCCCTGTTGTTGCCCGCGAGTCATGAAAGCTCTGTTGCTGGGTTTGCTTGTGCTGGCCGCCGCTCCTGCGGCCTTGGCCGAACCGCTGCCACCACCGCTGGAGCCAGCCCCGGTGGTGGCGGACCCTGCCGCTAACCCTGGGTTTGCCTCCGATGTGGAGCTGGCCCTCGACGACCTCACCCGCCTGCAGTGCGGCCTGTTGGGCCTGCTGTTGATCAACTCCCAACCCTGCCCTGTGCGATGAACCCTGAGCAGCTGCAAAGCCTGCAGGTGTTGGCCTTGGCCCTCGTGCCGGTGGCGTTGATCTGGTGGGCCTGGCTGCGGCTGTTGCGCTGAGGACGCGCTGAAGCACCGCCAGATCTCACTGATAGGGTCCGGCCAGCGGGCGTGGTGATGCGCTGATGGTTTCCCTCAAGCAATGGTGGGACCGGCCCCACCGCGACATCCTCTCGGGCCTGGTGGTGGCCTTCGCGATGATCCCCGAGGCGATCGCTTTCTCCGGCATCGCCGGCGTGGATCCGCGGGTGGGTCTGTTCGGAGCGTTTCTGCTGTCGGTCACGCTGGCGGTGGTGGGCGGCCGCACGGCGATGATCACCTCCGCCACCGGCTCTACCGCCCTGTTGATGACTGGGCTGGTGCAGCAGGGCAATGGCCTGGGTGAGGGCATGGGCCTGCAGTACCTCCTGGCCGCCGGACTGCTCACCGGTGTGCTGCAGATCGCCTGGGGGTATCTGCGCCTCGCGCATCAGATGCGTTTTGTGCCCCAGCCGGTGATGGCCGGCTTCGTGAATGCGCTGGCGATTTTGATCTTCATGGCGCAGCTGCCGCAGCTGGGCCTAGATGTGTTCCACCCCGAAAATGTGGTGGTCACTGCCGCTCAGCTGCCGGCCGTGTGGGGCCTGATGGCGCTCACCCTGGCGATCATCTATCTGTTGCCTCGCTTCACCACCGCCGTGCCTTCGGCGCTGGTGGCGATCCTGATCACCACCGGCCTCTCGATCCAGCTGGGACTGGAGATTCCCACCGTGGCCAGCCTCGGCAACTTGCCCGACGGCCTGCCGCAGCTGGGTCTGCCCCAGGTGCCGTTCAACTTCGAAACCCTCGGGCTGATCCTGCCCACGGCCCTGGCGATCTCGCTGGTGGGCCTGATGGAAACCTTTCTCACCCAAGACATCCTCGACGACATCACCGACAGCTCCAGCCAGAAGAACGCCGAGGCGCGCGGCCAGGGCATCGGCAACATCGTGAGTTCGCTGTTCGGCGGCATGGCCGGCTGCGCCTTGGTGGGGCAGTCGGTGATGAACGTGGGCTACGGCGGCCGCACCCGGCTCTCCACGCTCACCTCAGGTGTGGCGCTGCTGGCGATGATCCTGCTGGCCAGCCAGTGGGTGAATCAGATCCCGATGGCCACGCTGGTGGGCGTGATGATCATGATTGCGATTAACACCGCCAACTGGGGCTCGATCAGCGGCATCCGCCGCATCCCCAAGAGCGACACGGCCGTGATGCTCCTAACCGTGGTGGTGACCGTGCTCACCCACAACCTGGCGGTGGGTCTGCTCTCCGGCGTGGCCCTGGCCGGCATCCTGTTCAGCCGCAAGGTGGCAAAGGTGATTGATGTTTCCAGCGAGGAGCTGGAATCCGATCACCGCTTGTATCGCGTGCGCGGACAGCTGTTTTTTGTGAGCAGCATCTACTTCCGCCAGGGCTTTGAGCTGCACGAGCATCCAGCCCGCATCACCATCGACATGGCGGACGCGCACATCTGGGATCAGAGCGGCGTTACGGCTCTCGATCAGGTGATCCGTCGCCCGAAGCTCGGGGGTAGCAGCGTGGAGGTGGTGAATCTCAACGCTGAAAGCACTAACCTGCTCGCCCGTATCGGCGTGGCAGAAGAGGCCGGCGGCCGCGGTGGGGAGCTGGCGGCGGGACATTAAGGCGCTTTTTGAGGCTCAACCTGCTCAGCGTGGACGTTGCAGGCGTTGCACCTTGAGCTTGCTCACGGAGGCAATGGCTTCGAAGTCGCCATCGAAGGTCACCACGGTGGCCTCGTGATGTACTGCCACAGCAGCAACCACAAGGTCGAGGCTGGCGACGCGTCGCCCGATCTGTTGGCAGCCTTGGCCCAGAAAGATGGCCCGTGACCAAACATCCCCTGGAGTCTCAAGACAGCGAATAGTGGCGAACTGCGCTTCCAGGAGTGGAATCTCGTTTGGCCTGGCTGATCGGAGCAGTTCGAACCGAACCGGTTCAGCAAGATGCGTTTGCGGATCGAGGATGAAGGGAGCAATGAACTTTTTGAGCTGCGCTGAACTGCGGGATCGGGTGAAGTCGATCCAGAGACTGCTGTCAAGCAGAAGTGGCATCAGAGCGCTTCTACCGCCCGATTGCGGTCGTAGTCCCGGTTGGCTTCGAAGCTTTCGAGCTCCACGCCCCACTCGCCGCTGATGAACCGTTCGGCGACTTGGGCCCTGCGCCGGAGTTGGAGGGCCTCTTCCAGCAGCTGGCGGATGGCAGGGCCCTTTTTGTCTTCGCCGGTTAATTCCAGGACTTCTTGCATCTCCTTGTCAGAGATTTCAACGGTCACTTTCATGGGGCCCCGCTGCATTGCTCCCAGTATGACTAGGTTTTTGTCGCTCAGGGCATCCAGTCGGCCGGGGGCTCCGGCTTGTCGGTGTCTTTGAGTGAGGGGAACAGCTCGCGGATCGCGCTGGTGATGCGGGTGCGGGCGTCCTGGCGGAAGGCCTCAGCAGCATCAGCGCTGAGCACCGGGTAGGAAGTGTCGGTGTTGCCGTCGCCGCGCAGGGGCTTCCAGCTGGTTTTCTCCCGCTGCTTGAGCTCTTCAAGTGGAGCCACGAAATCGAAGTTGGCGCTGCGGCCGCTGGCTGCGGCCTGAGCCACCAGCTGCTCGCGGATCGGCAGCAGCTCCTTGGCCTTGAGCGTGTCGGGCAGGCCGAGCACCGGCTCGTAGTAATCGATGGCCCGCAGTTCCTCCTGCAGCACCAATGGCCAGGCACCCACTTCGCCTTCGCTCAGCGGCGCGGCTTGCATGGCCTCGAGATAGAAGGCCAGCCAGCGGTAGTGGGATTTGTCTTGGGTGCGCTTCTTCTCAGAGCCCTTGGCCACGATCTTGGGTAGGGCGGCTTCGGCCTTGCGCAGGAACTGGCGGTCTTCTCGCTCGAGGTTGATCGCACCCCAGCGCTGGCGGTATTCCCACAGCTCCTCGTAGCGGCGAACGTCTTCAGCGCTCCAGCCCAGCTCCTTCAGTTCGCCAGCTCGGTTGTTCTCGCTCTTCTGCACGCTTGATTGGCTTGCTAGGGGCACCCTAGGCGTTGGGTCTTCAGTGGCCGCTTGAGGTTTGGCGGCCTTGTCCCGATAGGGTCACCTCAGGCACAACAACCTATGACCAACCCCGCGCCGCAGCTTGATTGCAACGCCGCCCTCAGCGCTGTCGAGGGTGGCCCGATCGGGGTGTTGATCTGCGGCCATGGCAGCCGCAACCGGCAGGCGGTAGGTGAGTTTGCTCAACTTGCTGAGGGGCTGCGGAAGCTTTTGCCGGGCGTGCCGGTGGAATACGGCTATCTGGAGTTTGCGCGGCCGATCCTGCGCGATGGCCTCGAGAGCCTGCGGGCGCAGGGCGTGAAGCGCGTGCTGGCGGTGCCCGGGATGTTGTTCGCCGCCGGCCACGCCAAGAACGACATTCCTTCGGTGCTGAACACCTACAGCGCCGAAACCGGCTTGCGCATTGATTACGGCCGCGAGCTGGGGGTGGATCTGAGCATGATCCAGGCCGCCGGGGCCCGGATCCGCGAGGCCCTCGATGCCTCCGATGCCGCTGCGGCGGGCCGCGGGGAAGCGCCGGTGCCCCTCAGCGACACGCTGCTGGTGGTGGTGGGGCGCGGCTCCTCCGACCCGGATGCCAACTCCAACGTGTCGAAGGTGGCGCGGATGTTGGTGGAGGGCTTTGGCTTTGGGTGGGGTGAAACCGTGTATTCGGGGGTCACCTTCCCGTTGGTGGAGCCGGGCCTGCGCCATGCCGTGAAGCTCGGCTTCCGCCGCATCGTGGTGTTCCCCTATTTCCTGTTTTCGGGCGTGCTGGTGAGCCGCATCCGCCAGCACACCCAGCTCGTGGCCGCGGATCACCCCGAGCTGGAATTTGTGGACGCCAGCTACCTCGGCGATCATCCGCTGGTGATCAACACCTTCCTAGAGCGCGTGCAGGAGGTGGTGCGCGGTGAAACGCAGATGAACTGCTCCCTCTGCAAGTATCGCGCCCAGGTGCTCGGCTTTGAAACCGAGGTGGGGGCGCCGCAGCAGAGCCACCACCACCACGTGGAGGGGCTGGTGGAGGCCTGCACGCTGTGCGAGCACGAGTGCACCGGCGCCTGCCAGCCCGATGGCATCCCGATTCCCCTGGGGCACAGCCACGACCACGGCCATCACCACCACGATCACCCGCACGACCACAGCCACAGTCACGTAGGCGGTCACGACCACAGCCATTCCCACGACCACGGCCACACCCATGCGCCCTATCCCCACGCCGACCACCCGCTCGGACCGCGCACGCTTTACAAACCGCGGCCGAAACCGGAAGAGAACCCGGGGGTTTGAGGGGCTCAACCGTCTCGGTTGCGGGCTGGTCGCACGAGACCCGCAGCCATAAGCCCTGCTGATCATTTTCGGGTTTCCCCAGGATCAGGGTGGTTTCCCCAGGTGGGTGGCATGTTTTCCACAGGTTG
>VGPP01000018.1 GCA_016882585.1 Cyanobacteria bacterium M_surface_7_m2_037 | reverse complement strand
GTCACATCGAAGATCTGGCCGATCTCTTCGAGGGTCTTCATGCGGCCGTCATCCAGGCCGTAGCGCAGACGCAGCACATCGCGCTCGCGGGGGCTGAGGGTGGCGAGCACGCCTTCGAGGTCTTCACGCAGCAGGTTCTTGGCCACGTCCTGCTCGGGGTTCTCGATGTCGGCTTCGATGAAGTCGCCAAGGCGGGAATCCTCTTCCTTGCCGATCGGAGTTTCCAGGGAGATCGGCAGCTGCGCGCTCTTGGCGATGAAGCGCAGCTTCTCGATGGTCATCTCCATCGATTCAGCGATCTCTTCTTCCGTGGGCTTGCGGCCGAATTCCTGGGAGAGGGTTTTGGTGGTTTTCTTGATGCGCGAGATGGTCTCGTAGAGGTGCACCGGCAGGCGGATGGTGCGGCTCTGATCGGCGATGGCGCGGGTGATCGCCTGACGGATCCACCAGGTGGCGTAGGTGGAGAACTTGTAGCCCTTCTCGTGGTCGAACTTCTCAGCGGCGCGGATCAGGCCGAGGGAGCCTTCCTGAATCAGGTCCTGGAAGCTCAGGCCCCGGTTCATGTATTTCTTGGCGATCGACACCACCAGGCGCAGGTTCGACTGCACCATCTTTTCCTTGGCCCGGCGTCCCAGCATCAGCCGGCGGCGGAACTTGATCAGCGGCATGTCCACTAGGGCCGCCCACTCCTTGGTGTCGGGGTAGTGGCCGTGGTCGGTCTCGAACTGAGCTGCGAGCTCCTCGAGCTGGAGCAGATCGGCGATCTTGCGGGCCAGCTCGATCTCCTCATCGGGGCGCAGCAGGCGGATGCGACCGATCTCCTGCAGGTAAACGCGGATCGAGTCTTCGGTGTAAACGCCCTTGGGGCCCACCTTGATGCTGGCCAGAGCCTTGGCGGGCTTGGCATCTTTCTCCGCCGGCTTGGCCTCGGCACCTTTGGCCTCAGCGGCAGCCAGCAGCTGATCGGCCGCCGCATCGAGGTTGGCCGGAGCTGCGCCTTTGGCCGCCGCCTTGGTGGTGGTGCTCTTCGCTGCAGCCTTAGCCTTCGGTGCGGCCTTGCTCTTGCTGGCCGAGCTCTTGGCTGCTGCCTTGGCCTTGGTGGGTGTCACCTTGTTCGCCGCATCGGCGGCCACAGCCTCTTCACCTGCCTTGGCCTTGCTGCGGGTGGCTTTGGGCTTCGCCTTGGCCACGGCAATGGTTTCGCCTGAGGCATTGGCCACCATCAGGATTTCAGGCTTGGCCGCCTTCGGAGCAGCGGGCTTAGCGGCTGAAGCTTTTGCAGCAGCCTTGGTGGCGGTGGTTTTCGGTGCAGCGGCTGGGCTCATCGGGGTCGGGGAGATGGGCAGGGCGATCAACGGAACAAACCCGATTGAGGCGTGGAGAGCCCAACAGGACTCAATCCAACGGTTAGATGAGCTGCTGAACAAAGGTTCAGCAGCTCACAAACAAAATCGGGCAACAACGGGACGGGATCGCTCAGCCTGGTGCTCTCAACGGTTTTCACCGATCGACCGTGACGTGAAACCACTGGAGTGGAACCACTCTTGGGCAGACAGGTGCTCAGATTCAGGGTTGAAGCAAGCAGGAGGAGCGGAGCCCCGGAACTCTCTATGCGGTGGGCGTGGAAGCGGGCTGACGGAAGCTGGAGGGACGGGCCAAAGCCCAGGCAACGCTGTCAGGGGTGGTCGCAGACCGGGTGCTCAGGTGAAACCCTGGCCAACCTCGGATCTTCCCGCTGGACGGAACTCTGCCGGGTTCCGACTACAGCCCTCAGGACTGTTCAACAATCCCATCTTAAGAAATGGCTGTCAGCTCTGCAAGCCTGGGCGACAGTCGAGCGAGCGAGTCGCCCTCTTTGAACCCCGAGCAGGAACGCAGGGCCGCCCAATGGCTGCAGGTGTGGCTCGAAGCGGGCCGGGAGGGTCAGGTGTTCACCTACACCAACCCTCAGGGTCTCGAGCTGAGCTGCGGCGACCTGGTGCAGGTGCGCCTACGGGGGCAGCGCCATCTCGGTTTGGTGGTGGAGCTGTTGAACGAGCCACCACCGGAGCTCTCGAGCCACCAGCTCCAACCGATTGAAGCGCTGCAACAAGCCGCTGCGGTGGATCCCCACTGGCAGCAGCTGATCGAAGCGGTGGCCGAGCAGTGCCGCACCAGCGTGTTCCGCACCCTCAAAACCGCCTTGCCACCGGGTTGGCTGGGCCAACGCAAGGCGGGCAAAGCCCGCGGCGGCCGCCAGCAGCTGTGGCTAGAGCTCAGCGATTCGGGCCGCAGCCAGGCCCTCAGCGATCTCAGCCCCAGCCAGGCCCAGCTGTTGGCACAGCTGCAGCAGCTCAGCAGCGGCGGCTGGCAACAAACGCTGCTCAGCCGGGCGGGTGTGGGGCGCAGCGTGGCGGATGCACTACTGAAGCGAGGGCTGATCCACAGGGCGCTGCGGCCCTGCAGCGGCCGCGGTGAAGGAGGGCCCTTGGCGGGCGACACCCTGGAGCAACCGCAGCCCCTCACCCACGACCAGCAGCAGGTGCTCACGGCCGTGAATGCCGCCGGCCCTGGGGAGCAGCTGCTGCTCTGGGGTGTGACCGGAGCCGGCAAAACCGAGGTGTACCTCCAGGCGGCCGCTCAGCAGTTGGGGAGCGGGCGCTGCGTGATGGTGCTCACCCCGGAAATCGGCCTGATTCCGCAATTGCTGGATCGCTGCAGGCGCCGCTTTGGCGATCGCGTGGTGGAGTACCACTCCGGCTGCAGCGACGGCCAACGCATCGACACCTGGAGACGTTGCCTGCAGGAGCGTGAGCCGCTGCTGGTGGTGGGCACACGCTCCGCAGTGTTTCTGCCCCTCCACAACCTGGGGCTGATCGTGCTGGATGAGGAGCACGACCGCTCCTACAAGCAGGACAGCCCCATGCCCTGCTACCACGCCAGAGATGTGGCAGCACAGCGGGCTCAGGCCTGCGGGGCAAGGCTGCTGCTCGGATCCGCCACGCCCAGCCTGGAAACCTGGCTGGCCTGCGAGGGAGCGCAACCGCGCTGCCGGTTGTTGCAGCTACCCAAACGCATCGGCGGGCGCCCGTTGCCGCCGGTGCATGTGGTGGACATGCGCCAGGAGCTGGCGGAGGGGCATCGGCGCCTGGTGAGCCGCCCCTTAATGGAACGCCTCGAAGCGCTGCCGGGCAGCGGCGGCCAAGCGGTGGTGCTGGTGCCCCGCCGCGGCTACAGCAGCTTTCTGAGCTGCCGCAGCTGCGGTGAGGTGGTGCAGTGCCCCCACTGCGATGTGGCGCTCACGGTGCACCGCCAGCGCGAGCGCTCCTGGCTGCGCTGCCATTGGTGCGATCACCGCGCCGAAATCAGCTCACGCTGCACGGCCTGCGGCTCCACGGCCTTCAAGCCCTTTGGGGCCGGCACACAACAGGTGCTGGAGCATCTCGAGCAGGAACTCGAGGGGCTGCGGCTGCTGCGCTTCGATCGCGACACCACCCGCGGCCGTGATGGTCACCGCCTGCTGCTGGAGCGCTTTGCCGCCGGCGAAGCGGATGTGCTCGTGGGCACCCAGATGCTGGCCAAGGGCATGGATCTCCCCCAGGTAACGCTCGCCGCCGTGCTGGCCGCCGATGGGCTACTGCATCGCCCCGATCTACGGGCCGCCGAAGAATGCCTGCAGCTGCTGCTGCAACTGGCGGGCCGGGCCGGTCGCGGCGAGCGGCCCGGCGAAGTGCTGGTGCAGACCTACAGCCCGGAGCACCGGGTGATCCGCCACCTGGTGGATGGGCGCTACGAGGCGTTCCTGCGCGAAGAATTGGCGGAGCGCCGGTCTGCGGCACTGGTGCCCTTCAGCCGGGCCTGCCTGCTGCGCTTGGCGGGCCCCTCCGCCAGCCGCACCGCCACCGCCGCCTCGCTGATCGCAGAACACATCCGCCCCCACTGCGACAGCCTGGGCTGGCTGATCATCGGGCCGGCACCGGCGCCGGTGGCACGGGTGGCCGGCAACAGCCGCTGGCAGCTGCTGCTGCACGGCCCCGCGGGCGGCCCCTTGCCGGTGCCGATGGAACGCGACCTGCGGGCGCTGCTGCCGCGGGATGTGTCGCTGGCGATCGATCCCGATCCGCTGGAGCTCTAAGCCGGCAGCTGCGGCAGGCCGAACCCGGCCGCCAGCTTGAGCCGCTGCAGCAGGGCGACCAGCGCCAGCAGCAGCGCAATCACCAGCGCGCCCACCCCCAGCCGACTCCAGCGCCAGCACGACACATCCAGCTGATTGAGCGCGCCTGGCTGCAACCGCCAGATCAAGGTGGAGGAGCGCCCCTGACGCGGCGGCAAGGGCTGCACCGGTAGGGGCTCGGCCTTGCGGACCGCCCGCTGCGGCAGGGGTTCGAGCGTCAGCGTTAACTCAAGCCCAGGCCAGGCCTGCAAACCGCGCAGATCAACGCTGCCGTGGAACTCCTGCCTCACCCCCAGCAGCCAGTTGCGCTCCTGAAGGCGGAACTGAGGCGCCGGCAGGTCGACGCCCGCGAGGGTGGCACCCTGCTGAATCGTGGCTGTGAGCAGGTCAAGCGCCTGCTTAGCGGGCAAGGCCGGCGCCTTCAGGCTGAGCTGGCCATGGTTCTGCCGCAGGGTCCAGGGGGTGGACTGCAGGCCAGCTGCCAGCTGCCGCTGCCAGGGAAGGGGAGATCCCGTGCTGGATTGGCTGGTCTGGCTGATCTGCAGCCGGCCTGGCGCCGTAAAGCGCAGGGAGGTGTTCAGATCCACGCAGCCGCCCAGCAGCGCTGTGATCAGCAGCAGCACCACCGCCACCACGGCAAAACCGAGCGGTGCGGTGGTGGGACCGGTGGGTGGTGCCGGAGGCGGCGGAGGCAGCCGGCGGCGACGGCGGCGCGCCAGGGCCTGCACCTGCCCCTCCAACGGTTGCACCTCACCCAGGGAGGGCAGGGTCATCGACCACTCGCGCGGCCGCTCGAGCGCCGGTGCCTCGAGCACCTCCTGGAGATCTTTGGCCTGGCTGCGCAGGCTCGCATCGCGGCAAGCCCGCAGGCTGCGGCAGGTGGCAGCGGCGGCGGCACTGTTGCCCTGGCCCATCTGGGCCGTGGCCAAGAGCAAGCGCAGCTGCCCACCGAAGGGACTGCTCGCGGGATGTTGCTCGAGCAGAGGAGCGAGCAGCTGCTGGCAGCGGCCATAGTCGCCGCGCTCCAGCGCCAAACGGGCTGGTTCGCTGAGCGCCTCCAGGGATTCGAATTCAGGCTGCTGCACGGACCGGCTAGCGGGGCTGGGTGCTGCCCACCACCATGGTGCCAATGCCGGCATCGGTGAACACCTCCAGCAGCAGGGCGTGGGGGGTACGGCCATCCACGATGTGAGCCGCCGACACGCCCTGGGCCAGGGCGCGGATGCAGCATTCGGTTTTCGGGGTCATGCCACCGGCCACCACACCGCTGGCGATCAGGCCCCGCGCCTCCGACAGGGTGACGGAACGGATCAGCGAGGCGGGATCCTCCCGGTTCTGCAGGATGCCGGGCGTATCGGTGAGCAGGATCAGCTTCTCGGCCTGCAGGGCCGCCGCCAGTTCACCGGCCACGGTGTCGGCATTGATGTTGTGGGCCTGGCCATCGGCGTCGGCTGCCACCGAGGAGATCACGGGGATATAGCCGGCATCGAGCAGCGGGAACAGCACCGAAGGATCCACCGCCGCCACATCACCCACCAGGCCGTTGCTGCCATCGCCATAGGTGCGGGCCCGCACCAGGGCGCCATCGCTGCCGCACAGGCCCACGGCCTTTGCACCCAGCCGGTTGAGCCCATTCACGATCTGCTTGTTCACCCGGCCCACCAGAACCATCTCCACCACATCCATGGTTTCGGGGGTGGTGACCCGCAGGCCATTGCGGAACTGGGGCTCGATCTGCAGCTTGCCCAGCCAGTCGTTGATTTCGGGGCCACCGCCATGCACCACCACAGGCTTCACGCCCACAGAAGCGAGCAGCACCAGATCGCGATACACCGCATCGCGCAGATCCGCCCGCACCATGGCCGCCCCGCCGTACTTCACCACCACACGGCGGCCGGCAAAACGCTGGATGTAAGGAAGGGCTTCGCTGAGAACCGACACCCTCAGGGCATCGCTGCGATCGTGCTCGACAGACATGGACATCAACGGGGCATCAATCAGGCGGGCTGCACGGGCAGCAGTTCCAGCAGCACTTCACCACTGGCAGGTTGGCTGAGACGAGCCTCCAGCCCCTTGTCAAAGAAACGGCCGAGGCGCTCGCGCTTCTCCTGCCAGCGCTCAAACGGAACGCCCTCGGTGCGGAAGCGCATCGCCAGCCCGTAGCGCCCCTCAACAGCCAGTTCGGTGACGCTCTCCAGCTGGGGCGGCGCGTCCTCATCCCATAGCTTCAGGGCTTCCAGGGAGCTCTCCAGGTGGGCCTTTTGCCCGTAGCGCCAACGGGTCACATCCTTCACCAGCTTGCGCAGGGTTTGGCTCGCGGGCGAATCGCGCAGGGCGGTGGCTTCCTCAGACGGCGGCACCAACTGCGCCGGGGGCAGCTCGGAGGATTTGAGGGCCAGGCCCCCCAACAGGATCGGAATCCCGTAGAAGATCGTGGGCAGGCTGAGGTTGGGGTTGCCGGTGGCGTAGCCGATCCAGCCGATCACCGAGAGAGAAGCCCCGGCAATGGTGACTAGGCTGCCGGGGGAAACGATGGAAAGCATGGCCTCATCTTCGGTCAGCGCGGGCAGCGCCGGAGAGCCGAGCGCTGCGGAGGTCAGCAGCGCAGAGGTGAGCACCGCCGAACTGGTGGAGCAGCTGCGCGCCGATCGCCTCTGGCTGCTGCAGCAGATTGATGGGGGCCGCTGGCCGGAGCTGCGGCTGGACCTGGCCGCCCTCGAGCGGGAATTGGGCCAGGTGCTCGAGCAAGCCCAGGAGAAGCTCAACCTGGGCGGCAACAGCTAAGGCCTCAGAACGGAATCTCGTCTTCACCCTCGGGCAGATCGGGCACCAGGGGGGAGGCATTCCAGGCCGGGGGCGCTGGCTGCGCCGCGGGGGCCGGTGCTGCCGAGCGAACAGGTGCCGCAGCTGGAGGGCGGCTGGCGGCCATGGGTGCAGGGGCACTCGCGGCCATGGGGGCTCCGGCGCTGCTGCCGCCAACGGGATGCAAGCGCGAGAGCGTGAATTCAGCCCGCTTTTCCTTCACGCCGTCCTGCCGGGTGACGGTGTTCATGCGCAGCCGGCCCTCCACCATCAGGCGCTGACCTACCTGCACGCGGTTCTGCAGGTCTTGCGCGAGGCTGCCCCAGCCCACCACCTTCAGCTGGCCCGGCGGATCATCAGGGCGAAGCCCATCGAACTGCACCGCCATCTCCGCCACCGGAGTTTGGTTGTCCTGGGTGTAGCGCACCTGGGGCGCCTCCAGCACCTCCACCTCCAGCAAGCAATGGTTCACGGCAGCGTTAATGGGCAGGGGGCCACATCCTGATGCACCGCCCGGTTTTGCACCAGGGGGCCCCGGCCGTAGGGCGCTTGTTGTGGCTGTTCGCCGGCACTGCCGAAGGGCCGGCCCTGGCGGAGGCCCTGCTGGCCCGCGGCTGGCAGGTGCGGGTGAGCGTGGTCACGGCTGCGGCCACGCGGGCTTACCAGACCCACCCCAACCTGGAACTGCAGGTGGGTGCCTGCAGCAGCGACGCCGCCCTCCAGCGGCAGTTGCAACAGCTGCCCCCCCGCTGGGTGGTGGATGCCACCCATCCCTTTGCTCTGGAGATCAGTGCGCGGCTGGATCGGCTGTGCAGCGTGCTGAAGCAACCGCTGCTGCGGCTGGATCGGCGCGAACCGGCTGAGCCCCGGCCCGGTGAGCAGCTGCAGCTGCTGGAGAACGTTGAAGCCCTGAGGGGCCTGGGGCTGGCTGGTGAAACGCTGCTGCTGGCCATCGGTGCCCGCCAACTCGCCGCAGCCATCGCCGCCACCCCGCAGTGCCGGCATGTGGCGCGGGTGCTGGATCAGCCCGCCAGCCTGCAGGCCGCGCGCGCCGCCGGGCTACCCGATCGCCACATCGCCTGCCTGCGCCCCTCGGCCAGCGGCGAAGGCCTGCTGGAGGCAGCGCTGTGCCGCCGCTGGCAGGTGGATCGGGTGCTGTGCCGCCAGGGGGGCGGCCGCAGCGAGCTGCTCTGGCGGCAGGTGTGCCAACGCCTGGAGCTGCCGCTGCTGCTGCTGCACAGGCCAGCCGCTGCAAGCGGGTTGCCCCTGGAGGCTCTGCTGGAGAAGCTGGGCGAACCTTGAGCCCAGGCTCGATCCACCCATGGCCTCCGCTGCACTGCTTGCCCTCACCACTGAAGCCAATGGGGCATTGGCAGAGCAGCTCGCCACCACGCTGGTGGAGCGGCAGCTGGCCGCCTGTGTGGCCCTCAAACCGGTGACCTCGATCTACCGCTGGCAGGGGCAGATCGAGCGCAGCGAGGAGGTGCAGATCCTGATCAAAAGCCACCCAGCCAAGGCGCAGGCACTGGAGCAGGCCGTGCACGAGCTGCACAGCTACAGCACCCCGCAATGGCTGGTGTGGCCTGCTGAAGCCGGTGAGGCCTACGCCGCCTGGCTGAGCGAGTGCTGCGCCATCAGCTGACGCAGATCCACCTGGGGGCGAGGCCCCAGCTGCGTCACCACCTGACCGGCACAGAGGGAGCCGAGGCGCCCGCAGGCCTCCACGGATTCACCTTGGGTGTGGGCATGCAGGAAGCCAGCGGCATAGAGATCGCCGGCGCCGGTGGTGTCCACCAAGGGGCCGAGCTTCACCGGCTCGATCACATGGGTGCCACTGCCGTTGAGGATCACCGATCCCAGCTCACTGCGGGTGAGGGCCGCGATGCGGCAACGGCCGCGCACCTGTTCGGCCGCCTCCTCGAAGCTGTTGGCCTTGTAGAGGGAGGTGATCTCCATCTCGTTGGCGAACAGGATGTCCACATGGCCATCCACCAGCTCCTGGAAGCTGTCGCGGTGGCGCTCCACGCAGAAGGCATCGGACAGGCTCAGGGCCACCTCAGCGCCGTTGGCGCGGGCCACCTCCGCCGCGGCGATGAAGGCGCGCTTGGCTTCATCGCTGTCCCAGAGGTAACCCTCGAGATAGAGCACCTTGGCCTGGGCCACCATCTCCAGATCGAGATCGCCGGGATCAAGGCCCACTGAGGCACCCAGATAGGTGCACATCGTGCGCTGGGCATCCGGGGTCACGAGGATGAAACAGCGGGCCGTGGAAGGGCCTTCCGTGGCGGCCGGCGTGTCGAAGCGGGCGCCCACCGAGCGGATGTCGTGGGCAAAGATGCCGCCAAGCTGGTCGTTGCGCACCCGACCGATGAAGCCGGCGCGGCCGCCCAGCTGTGCAATACCCGCCAGGGTGTTGGCGGCGGAACCGCCGGAGGTTTCCAGGCCGGGGCCAACGCTGGCGTAGAGCCGCTCGGCCTGCTCTTCATCCACCAGGGCCATGGTGCCCTTGGTGAGGTCCAGGTTGTCGAGCTGGTCGTCGTCGGCATGCACGAGCACGTCAACGATGGCGTTGCCGATGCCGACAACGTCGAGGGTTTTGGTTGGGGCCATCAAAAGGGGATCAGCGGCTGAGCAGAGCCCGCTTGGGCCCGTGGATCGGATCTTCCACCACGATCGTTTGATCACGGTCGGCGCCGAGCGACACGATCGCGATCGGCACCTCCATCAGCTCGGCCAGGAAACGCAGGTAGCTCATGGCGGTGGGGGGCAGATCCTCGAGGGCGCGGCAATCGGCCGTGGAGGTTTGCCAGCCAGGCAGGGTTTCGAAGATCGGCTGGCAGCGGGCGAAATCCTCAGCGGAGCTGGGGAAATGCTCAATGCGCTGGCCATCGAGCTCATAGGCCACGCACACCTGGATCTCATCGAGCTCATCAAGCACATCCAGCTTGGTGATCGCGAGGCAATCGAGGCCGTTCACCTCCACGGCGTAGCGGCCGATCACCCCATCGAACCAACCGCAGCGGCGGCGGCGGCCAGTGGTGGTGCCGTACTCACCGCCGCGATCGCAGAGGTGGTCGTTGAGGCTGCCCTCCAGCTCGGTGGGGAAAGGACCCTCACCCACACGGGTGGTGTAGGCCTTGGCCACGCCGATCACCCGGTCGATCAGGGTGGGACCCACGCCAGCGCCGATGCAGGCACCGCCGCTCACGGGGTTGGACGAGGTGACGTAGGGATAGGTGCCGTGGTCGAGGTCGAGCAGCGTGCCCTGGGCGCCCTCGAACAGGATGTTCTGGCGAGCGCGGGCGGCCTCGTGAATGGCGCGGGTGCAATCCACCACATGGGGCGCCAGCCGCTGGCCATAGGCCACGTATTCAGCCACAACCGCCTCGAAATCGAGGGGCTCGAGGCCGTAGAGCTTCTGGAGCGTGTCGTTCTTTTCAGCCAGCGGGCCGGCCAGGCGATCGCGCAGGCGTTCCTCATCGAGGATGTCGATGATGCGGATGCCGTTGCGCTGCGACTTATCGGCATAGGTGGGACCGATGCCCCGCCCAGTGGTGCCGATGCGGCGGTCGCCGCGCTGCTGCTCCATCGCCTGATCCAGCAGGCGGTGGTAGGGCATGGTCACGTGGGCGGTGGAGGCCAGCCGCAGGCCGTCCACAGCAATGCCGTTCTCAGCGAGCATGTCGAGCTCACCGATCATCACCTTGGGATCCACCACGGTGCCGGAGCCAATCAGGCACACGGTGTCGGGATAGAGGATTCCGGAGGGGATCAGGTGCAGCTTGAGCACCTTGTCGTCCACAACGATGGTGTGGCCGGCGTTCACGCCGCCCTGGTAACGCACCACCACATCGGCGGAGCGGCTGAGGAGATCGGTGATCTTGCCCTTCCCCTCGTCACCCCACTGCGCACCGATGACGACGACGTTGGCCAAGGACACAGCGGCCCGAAGCCGCTTCTAAGCACAAAGAAAGAGGATCTCAGATGGAGCTGCCCTCCGTCAAAGTGGCGGCCTCTGATGCGACCAGTTGACACAAAAAAAGCGGCCTTGCGGCCGCTTTGCACTGCATAGGACCTGGGAAACCGGGACGCTCAGGCGCCACGCACCACGCCGGTTTCCGCTTTCTTCAGCTCCTTCGACACGCGCTCGCGCAGGGCGTCGGGCACCGGGCGGTTGGGGTAGTTGGCGTAGTGGCCAGCCAGGGAGTTGAGGGCGGTCTGCATCGTGGTGAACGAGGCCAGGCCATTCACCTTCGGCTGCGGCCGGTAGCGGGCCATGTAGTCGTTGATCAGAGCCCGAGCCGAGGTTTCCGCCTCACTGCGGCCGGGATCATCCGCCGGCAGGGCAATGGTGGCCAGCAGGGTATCGGCCACAGCCACCGTGTCTTCCACGTAGTTGCCGCTGAGGGGGCCGCCGCCGGAGCAGGCGGTGAGCATCAGACAGAGGCACAGACACACCGCCAGGACGGCTGCTTTGAGTTGACGCCAAACAGCCGCCATGGGGTTCCTGCAAGGTTTGGCGGATCCTATGGCGTCAGGCCAAAGCCAACCCGGCCCGTTCACGCTCCAGTTGCCCGAGCAACTGAGGCAGAACCTCGGCGGACGCGAGATCCTGGCGCTCGCCGCTGGCGCGTTGCACCAGCTCCACCTGTCCATCGGCCGCACCGCGGCCCACCACCACCCGCCAGGGGATGCCCAGCAGATCGGCATCCTTGAATTTCACGCCGGCACGCTCACTGCGGTCGTCCAGCAGCACATCGATGCCCGCAGCCTGGAAGGCGCCATAGAGCTCCTCCCCGAGCTCACGCTGTGGAGCATCGGCCACGTTGGCAATCACCACAATCACCTCGTAGGGAGCGATGGCAGTGGGCCAGCAGATGCCGTTGGCATCGTGGTGCTGCTCTACAGCGGCCTGGGCGAGGCGCGAGACGCCAATGCCGTAGCAGCCCATCCACAGGGGCTCCTCCTGGCCGGCTTCCGTGGTGAAGGTGGCCTCGAGGGCTGCGGAATACTTGCGGCCCAGCTGGAAGATGTGGCCCACCTCAATGCCGCGGCTGGCCTGCAGCTGCTGCGCTGGATCGTGCAGGCAGCGATCGCCGGGCTGGGCGGCCCGCAGATCCAGGCTTTCAGGCGCGGGGCAGAGGGCGCCCCAGCTGGCACCCACCAGGTGGGTGTCGAGGCTGTTGGCCCCACACACAAAGCTCTCCAGAGCCGTGGCGGTGGCATCCGCCAACCGCAGAAAGCGGGGCTGCCAGCTGCGGGCATCCGCCAGCACGGCATCCTCAAGGTGGGGGCCCATGAAGCCGAAGGGAATCGGAGCCAGCCCCTCCTTGCCTGCCGCTTCAGCGGTAAGCGGCACCACGTCGAGCAGGGTGCCGTGCTCGCCGCTGCAGCGCGCGCTCACCGCATTAGCCAGCTTCACCTCGTTGAGCTGCTGATCGCCCCGCAGGCTCACCAACAGCGGCTGCAGGCAGCCGTCTTCAAAGCGGGCCAGCAGCAGCAGCACCTTCACGGTGTGGCCCGGCTCAAAACCGTGGGCGCTGCAGAGCGCTTCGATGGCGCTCTGGCCTGGCGTGGCAAGCGGCTCACCGAGGCCAGCACCGCGGGCGCCACCCGGCAGAGCGGCCACCTCCGGCGGCAGCGAAACAGCGCGCTCCTGGTTGGCGGCATAGCGGCCATCGCCACTGGCCAGGATCAGGTCTTCGCCGGCATCGGCCGTCACCATGAATTCCTGGCTGGCGGAGCCACCGATGGCGCCGCTGTCGGCCTCAACGGCCACCGCCCGAAGGCCGCAGCGGCTGAAGATGCGCCGATAGGCCTGATCCATCGCCGCGTAGGTCTGCTTCAGGCAGGCCTCGTCGGCGTGGAAGGAGTAGGCGTCTTTCATGATGAATTCGCGCCCACGCATCAGGCCGAAGCGCGGCCGGATCTCATCGCGAAATTTGGTCTGGATCTGATAGAGGTTCACCGGAAGTTGCCGGTAGGAGCGCAGCAGATCGGCCGCCAGCGCAGTGATCACCTCTTCATGGGTGGGACCGAGGCCCAGCTCGCGGCCCTGGCGGTCTTCCAGGTGGAACATGATCCCCTCACCGGCCGTGTAGCCAGCCCAGCGACCACTGCGTTGCCAGAGCTCCGCAGGTTGCAGCTGAGGCAGCAGGGTTTCCAGGGCGCCGGTGGCATTGAGCTCCTCGCGCACGATGGCCGAGATCTTCTGGAGCACCCGCCAGAGCAGCGGCAGGTAGGCATAGATGCCACTGCCGATGCGGCGGATGTAGCCGGCGCGCAGCAGCAGCTTGTGGGAGGGGATCTCGGCTTCGGCGG
The DNA here is from genome assembly GCA_016882585.1 of Cyanobacteria bacterium M_surface_7_m2_037. Lineage (GTDB taxonomy): Bacteria > Cyanobacteriota > Cyanobacteriia > PCC-6307 > Cyanobiaceae > Vulcanococcus. Next base: position 5,821 of record VGPP01000018.1, on the reverse strand, counting down.
GGTCATCCCGAAGCGTCACCAGCATCAGGCGGGAGACGCGCATGGGATGCTCAGCACAGAAGGAGGCCGGAAGCTACCACCGAGCACAGGGGCAACCGGCTGCAGAAGCGCCACACAGCCAGCGGTAAAGCAGAAAGATTTCCGGTTGGGCAGCGAAAACTCTGCTAGCTTCCGGCGCAAGTCCAACCTGTCGCATCCACGTCTCATGCAAGCCCATTCGGTTTCGGCGGCATTGGGCGGGGGCGCGCAGGTGATCGGTGAAATGCTCTCCGGCCAAGGGGAAGCAGCTGGTGGGGAGAGTGGCGACAACCTGATCGGGATCGACGAAGTTCAGCGCTGCCTGAATCGATCCCGCGCCTCGGTCTACCGCTACACCAACACCGACCCGCGCAATCTCAACCCTCCCTTCAATCCCCGCAAACTCAATCCGGAATACCGGAGCGATCAGAAAGATCCGCTGCTGTTCCACCCCAATGAGGTGGCGCGCTTTGCCCGCGATGTGCTCCGGATCAAGGAAGTCACCGTGGAGGTGCTCAATTCCCCCTCCACCGCCACACAGCAGCTACTCAGTTCGATCCTCGACGAACTGCGCAGCATCCGCAGCCTGCTGAGCGAAGCGGAGGGGCGCCCCACCTCCCTGGAGAGCCGCCGCGATCAGCACGATCAAGCCCGACCCGCCGCTTGAGCGGTTTTCCCCACTTGTCAAGTGGAGTGGAAGTGTCAAGCTGAGCGCATAGTGCTTTCGAACCGTTGACCGGTTGGTTCTGCGCGGGTCCCTGCCGCTGAACCTCCGCCAACACCCTGCATGGATTCAGAACCCCCTCCTCGACCCACAGACCAGGCTGCAGCGCAGCCCTCCAGCCCGCCCTCAGAGTCCACCGAAGAGCCCTTCAGTCCGCTCGGTGAGCCCTACAGTTCGGGAAGCCTCTTCCACACGGCAGCACCGTTGTTCGGCGTTGTTGTGGCCCTATGCACCCTCGTGGTGCCCTTGGCCAGTGTGATCGGCGATCGCCGAGCGGCCCCTTCCGCCATCTCCCCAGCCACGGCCCATGGATTTGCGCAGCCTGCAGGCCTCACCGGCGCCAGGGCTGGTGAACCTGATGGTGGAAATCCCAGCAGGCAGCCGTAATAAGTACGAGTTCAACGCCGAGGCCGGCCTGATGGTGCTGGATCGGGTGTTGCACTCCTCTGTGCGCTACCCCTTCGACTACGGCTTCGTCCCCAACACCCTGGCCGAAGACGGGGCACCGCTCGACGCCATGGTGATCATGGATGAGCCCACCTTTGCTGGATGCCTGATCACGGCCAGGCCGATCGGCATCCTCGACATGGTGGACTGCGGAGCCCACGACGGAAAACTGCTCTGTGTGCCGGCTGCCGACCCGCGGCAAAGCGAGATCCGCAGCATCCGCCAGATTGCATCCAACCAGCTGGAAGAAGTGGCGGAGTTCTTCCGCACTTACAAAAACCTCGAAGGCCGGGTGATCGAGATCACCGGCTGGCTGGATGCCGATGCGGTGCCCGCCCTGCTGGAGCGCTGCATCGCCGCCGCCGCCACTAACTGAGGCGCTGCAACAGGAAGCCTTCAAAGCCGAGAGCCTGGAAGATCCGGGCAGGGTCACCAAAGCCGGCAGCATTCACCAGGCTGGTGAGCCGGGCCAGGCCGATCGGATGGAGACCCTCCTGCAGGGCATCCTCCAGGCCACTGGCCCGCTGAAAGCCGCGCCAGGCTTGATCCAGCTGCCCTTCCAGGGACGGCAGGCTGGTTTGCATCAGATCCACGAGCACGAGCTGGGCACCGGGCTGCAGGCAGCGGGCCAGGGCCGTGAGGAAGGCCAGCTTGCTGCCGTCGTCCGGCAGCGATTGCAACACCAGCACCGACAGGGCGCCGGCGAAGCGACCCGCCATGCCCGGCGCATCCACCAGGGCCTCCACGGTGGACTGCTGCCACTGGATCGAGGCTGGCTCGCCCAGGCGCTGCCGCGCCTCCTGCAGCATCTCGGCGCTGGGATCGAGGGCGGTGAGCGTCCAATCGGGCCGCTGAGCAACCGCCTCCAACAGCTCGGAACCGGTGCCGCAGCCAGCCACCAGCACCTCAGCGCCCGAGCCGGAAGCCACCGGCGAGGCCGCCAGCAGGGCAACCGACAGCCGCGCCAGGCTGCCGTAGCCAGGAATCATCTGGCTCTGGAGCCGTTCGTAACCGGAGGACTGCACCACAGATCAGCCAGGAGCCCAATGCTAAGGAGCCTGGCGATCAAGGCATTTGGTGTCAGCCCTCAACATCGGCCGCAGGAATCGGCTGCGGCCAGGTAAGTTTGTCGGCGCCGAAGATCCCCGTCCGACCGTGCCCACCATCCGTTTCGAACAGGAAGGCCAGCAGGTCGGTTGCATCGAGGGGGCCAACCTGCGCAAGGCCGCCGTCGATGCCGGCATCAACCCCTACAAGGGCCTGAACAACCTCAACAACTGTGGTGGCGTGGGCCAGTGCGGCACCTGCGTGGTGGAAGTGGTGGAGGGCATGCAGAACCTCTCCCCCCGCAGCGATGTGGAGCAGGTGTACCTGGCTGATCGCCCTGCCAACTACCGCCTCAGCTGCCGCACCAGCGTGAACGGCGACGTCACCGTGCGCACCCGTCCCCAGGGCGGTACCGGCTCCGGCTCCAACAGCCTGGTGGGCGCTCTCAAGAGCCTGATCGGCAAGTGAGCCAGCGGCTCCGGATCTACAGCTACGCCAAGTGCGGCACCTGCCGCAAAGCCCTGCAATGGCTTGCCCAGCAGGGCTTTTCTGTGGAAGCTGGCACGCTTGAGCTGGTCGACATCACCGAGCAGCCCCCCAGCCTGGCCGAACTGAACGCAGCGTTCGAAAGCCTGGGGCGCAAGCGCCTGTTCAACACCAGCGGCCAGAGCTACCGGGCCCTGGGCAGCGCCACGGTGGCCGCCATGGACGATGCAACCGCCCTGGCGGCCCTGGCGGCCGATGGCAAGTTGATCAAGCGGCCCTTTGCGATCACCCCGCAAGGCACAGCCCTGGTGGGCTTCAAGCTGGAGGAGTGGCAGGCGGCTCTGCAGAGCTAGCCGGCGTGGTGAGTTCATCGAGCTCATCCATCAGCGCATCAATCCCCGCCCGGTTCATCTGAGCCAGGTAGTTGAGCTTGAGCTGCTGCAGCAGCGCGCAGAGCAGCTCCTGGCTGCGCTCGAGGGTGCCGGCCTGCTCGAGAGCAGCGGCCAGTTCCTCCCAGAAGCGATCGATCGCCTGCTGGAGCAAGGCGCTCTGGCGATCGTCGTTGCGGGCCAGGCGCTGGGCCGTGCCGCGGGAGAGATCGAGCAGGCTGTCGACCACACCCACAGCCAACTGGCGGCTCACCCCCGCCGGCACCATCACGCCACCGGGCACCTCGCGCAGCTGCTGCTGCAGGGCATGGCCCAACAGCGATTGCAGCTCCGGTGCCAGCCGCGGGGTGACCTGCCCCAGCAGCAGCGGGCCCCAGAGGCGCACGAGATCCACCAGCTGCTGCTCATCAGCGCCGCTGACGCTCTGGTGGCTGCGCAGGCTGCGGATCCAGCGCGGCCACTGGGAGGAGCGCAGCAGCGACTGGGTTCCATCCACCAGCTGCAGCGCCAGCACCTCAAACAGCTCCAACGCCAGCAGCGACACCACCGCCCGGCTCACGGCAGCCCGCAGCGGCTCCACATTGATCAGTCGCGCCTGGCTGAGGCGCTCCACCACGGGCACGAGCCGCATCCAGCGCCAGAAGGGCAGCAGCAGCGGTAGATCGATCCAGCGGCGCAGCAGCGCATCGCGCCAGCTCAGCCCCGGGAAACGCCGGCGCATGCGCAGCATGCGCAGCAGGATGTCGAGGGCGAACACGCTCTGGAAGAGCAGCAGATCGATCCGCCAGAAGTGATCGGTGGGCCGGCCGTTCTCATCGATGGAGCGCCAATAGCTGGTGGCCACCAGCGGCAACACCTGCTGCTGCCAGAAACGGCGCTCCTGTTGCCAGCTGGTCTGGCCGAGCCAGGCATCGCCGAGCAGCTGGGCGGCCGCCTGCTTGGCCGAATCGTGGCCGGCCCTTTGCCGCAGGCGGTTTTTGATCTTTTCGAGGGTGCCGCTGTTGCCGGAGGCGGCAAAAGGGTTTTCGTTGATCATCGCCTCGGTGAGGGCCACCAGGCGGCGCCGCTGCACGGCGCTCTGGGCCGAGGTGGCGTCCGCCAGCAGGCTCTGATCCAGCCGCTCAAAGGTCTGCAGGTAGGCCTGGGTTTCGCGGTGCGGCTCGATCCCCTTCACCGGGTCGTAGAGGGGGGTGAGATCGGGCAGCAGCCTGAGGGGCACCACCAGGGGCACCTGGGGCAGCGGCGTGAGGTTGCGCTGCAGCCAGAAGGTGCGCAGGGGGATGTAGGTGATGTCGAACAGCACCAGCAGCAGGTTCAGCCCGGCCCAGAGCGCCACGGCGCGATCCCAGTGGCGCCAGAGCCGCGAGGCCGTGACCCTCTGGGCCGACAACCAACGCGGACGAACCATCTCGTGCTGAGGCGACGGCCCTAATCTGCCTCACGTGCACCTGCTGCCGGCAGCTCCAGCCCTTGTCCAGCCCCGACCAAGACGCCACCGCGCCGCAGCCCGATCCCAAGCCCGATTCACAACCCTCCGCGCAACAGGAAAGCCCCTGGGTGTTCTGGCGTGGCGTGCTGATCACCCTGGGCGTGGCCCTTGGGGTGCGCCAGACCGTGATCGAGGCCCGCTACATCCCCTCGGGCTCCATGCTGCCGGGCCTGCAGCTCCAGGATCGGCTGTTGGTGGAAAAGCTCAGCTACCGCAGCCGTGCGCCCCAGCGGGGCGAAATCGTGGTGTTCCACGCCCCCCATCACTTTGATCCGGTGCTCAAGCCCAACCATCAGGCGGGGCCGCTGCGCTGTTTGCTCGTGAACCTGCCCCTGGTGAACCTGGTGCCAGGCCTGCAGGAACCCGCCTGTGATGCCTACATCAAACGGGTGGTGGCCGTGGCCGGTGATCAGGTGGTGATCAACCCCCGCGGCGAGGTAATGGTGAATGGCCAGCGGCTGAAGGAGCCCTATGTGAGCAACTACTGCCCGGTGGATGAGCAGGGCATGGGCCCCTGCCGCACCCTCAACGCCACCGTGCCCCTGGGCCATGTGTTGGTGCTGGGGGATAACCGCGGCAACAGCTGGGATGGTCGCTTCTGGCCCGGCGGTGCCTTCCTGCCGAACAGCGAAATCATCGGCCGTGCGTTCTGGCGCTTCTGGCCCCTGGGCACCGCCGGCGAACTGAACAGCCCCGATCCGCTCAAGCCAGCCCAACCGGCCAGCGCTGCAGCTCCGGGAGCAGCCCGCTAGCCAGCACCTGGCCGGTAAGTGTGCCCGTGGCAGCAGGCTGATTGGCGGCCTGGGGGCCCCAACTGTCGGAGCTGGGGTGCCACGGGCAGGCGGGATCAAACAGCACCCATTGGTCGCTGCCCAGGCTGAGGCTCGGGGGAGCGATGCCCAGCAGCCGCGCCGGGGCGAAGCAGAGCACGCGCCAGAGCTGCTCAGCACTCCAGCCGTGTTGCACCACCAGCTCTTGCCACAAACAGGGCAACACGAAGCGATGGCCCGCCACACCGGGCTTGCGCTGATCGAGCGGCAGCAGCTGCTCCTCCGCATCCAGCGCCTGATGGTGCACGGCCACCGCCGTGATCACGCCATCGGCCAAAGCCTGCTGCAGCGCCTGGCGATCCGCTGGGGTGCCCAGAGGCGGCACCACCCGCCACCCCTCGGCAATCGGATCGAGGCTGCCGCTATCGGCGAGCAGATGCCACCAGCACAC
>VGPP01000017.1 GCA_016882585.1 Cyanobacteria bacterium M_surface_7_m2_037 | reverse complement strand
ATCTCAACAGCGATGGCGCCTGCCGCCAGCAGCAGCTCAGCACCGCCAGCCTCTACCTCTACGCCCGCGCCGAGGAAGCGGGCCGCAAACCGCGCAGCGCCGGAGCCGTGCGTCTGGCCTACGGCGCTGGAGATCTCGATGTGGCCGGCTGCATCAACGAGGCGGCTGAACGCACCATCAGCCATCTCAACTACGCCCCAATCGCCACCGGCCACTACACCTGCGTGTTCAGCCCCGAGGCCTTCCTCGATCTGATCGGTGCCTTCAGCGGCTTGTTCAATGCCCGCGCCGTGCTGGATGGGGTGAGCCTCAGCAACCGCGACTCCATCGGCGAGACCCTCGCGGTTCCGTTCCTCGACATCCACGACAACGGCCTGCACCCCGGCAACATCGGCGCCTCGGCATTCGATGGCGAAGGCACCCCCACGAAGCGTTTGGCGCTGCTGGAGGGCGGCGTGCTGCGCAACTTCCTGCACTCCGAAGCCACAGCCCGCGCCTTTGGCGTGAGCCCCACCGGCCACGCCGGCATGGGCGCCAAGGTGTCGGTGGGACCGGACTGGTTTGAAGTGAGCGCCACCCCCGGCAGCGGCGGTGGCCAATCAGGCCTGGACCGTTTCAAGGCCGGCGAACCGATTGTGTGGATCGATTCGCTCTCAGCGCTGCACGCGGGTGTGAAGGCCAGCCAGGGCTCGTTCTCGCTGCCCTTCGATGGTTGGTTGATCCAGGGCGGTGAACCCCGCTCGATCGAGGCCGCCACAGTGGCGGGCGACATCCGCCAGGTGCTCAAAGCGATCGTGGGCTTTGAAGGCGAGGCCAAGATCACCCCCGATGGGCTCTGCCCGATGGTGTGGGTGGAGGGCCTGTCGATCACCGGCGAGGCCTGAGTCCACTGTGAAAGTCCTGTTCTGGGGCACCCCGGCTTATGCCGTGGCCAGCCTGGATGCACTGGTGGCCGCGGGCCATCAGCTGGTGGGGGTGGTGAGCCAGCCCGACCGGCGCCGCGGGCGCGGCAAAGCGCTGATGCCGTCGCCAGTGAAGGCTCGGGCGCTGGAGCTGGGGATTCCCGTGTTCACACCCGAGCGGATCCGGCGTGAGCCGGAATACCAACAACAGCTCGACGATCTCGGAGCGGACATCTACGTGGTGGTGGCGTTCGGCCAGATCCTCCCCCCCGAGATCCTGCAGCAGCCGCCCCTGGGCTGCTGGAACGGCCATGGATCCCTGCTGCCCCGCTGGCGTGGCGCCGGCCCGATCCAATGGAGCCTGATCGAAGGCGACGCCACAACCGGTGTGGGTGTGATGGCCATGGAAGAAGGGCTCGACACCGGGCCGGTGTTGCTGGAGCGCGCGATCCCGATCGGCCTGCGGGAAAACGCCCACCAGCTCGCCGAACGCCTGGCACAGCTCACAGGCACCCTGCTGGTGGAAGCGCTGCCCCTGATCGAGGCCGCGGGGCCGGGCCTTGAAGCCGAGCGGCTGCAACGACTCGGAGTGAAGCTGCAAGACGACGAGGGCATGACCTACGCACGCATGCTCACCAAAGAGGATGCCCAGATTGATTGGAACCAATCGGCTCTGCAGATTCACCGCAAGGTGATGGGGCTGTATCCAGGGGCTACGAGCAGCTGGCAAGGGAAGCGGCTGAAAGTGCTGGCCACCGAGCCCCTGGTGAAGCGCATGGCGGCTGAGCTGAGCGCGGAAGCCGTAGAACTGGCGCACCGCTGGGGACACGACCCTGGTGAAGGGGCAACCAACCCCACACACCAGGCAGGCTGCGTGCTGGACATCGTTCCCGGGATTGGGATGGTTGTAGCGAGTTCAGGTTGTCCAGTTCTGATCAGGGAAGCCCAGCTGGAGGGGAAAGGGCCAGCGGCAGGAACCGTGTTGATCCAGCAACTCCAGCCAACAAGAGGTGACAGGCTGGGGACCTGAGCCTGAAACAGGATTAAGGAATGCCACAGGGCGGTGACGCATGCTGACAACGCTCGCAGATTGTGGAAGTCAAGACACCTCACAATGAAGCGTATCGACAGCTGCGTCAGCGTTTATCCAGCCTTTCGGATCAAGGAAGGACAAGAGCAAGCGATTCGCTCTCTGCTCAAGGTGATCATCGGGCGAGCAGAGAACGAGCCAGCCACAGAGATTTTCAGCATGGCCTACACGGGCAACAAGCTGTATTTACGAGAGAGCTATACGAACATCGAAGGATTCAAGGCTCATCTGGAGAGCGTCAGCGATATTATTGCCGACTTTTTCTCGATGCTGGAGCTGGAAACCCTACATGTTGTGGCACCCGAAAGCGAGGCTGAAGAAATGAAATCACTGATGAATTCGATGAACATGCAGGCTGATCTGTTCGTCCTGGAAGGAGGCTTTGCGCGGTAGCGAAGCCAGAAACCGGCGGCAGCCCTAACGTTGGGTGGTTCTAGAAAGCGGGCGCACGGATGAAGGGAATGTGGCAGCGGCTACAGAACGGCGTGCTCGGCGTTGCATGGGCGACCGGAGTATCGGTACAAGCATCCCCGATCCCACAACAACAACCGATTGGCAAGCTGGAACCAGTCGCTGAGATCAGGGGTGCGATGCCCACGGGGGTTGCCGTATCAGCCTCAGGGCGTGTGTTTATCAACTACCCGCGCTGGGGTGATGCGGTGGAATTCACGGTTGCAGAAATCGTGAATGGCACGCCTGTAGCCTTTCCAAGTGTCGCCCTCAACCGCCAAGGGGCTGTCAGTACCCAGCAGAGCAGGATCGTGTCGGCACAAAGCGTGGTGATCGATCCAACGGGCATGAACCTCTGGATCGTCGACACCGGCAGCCTCAGACCGCAGCCGATTTCTTATGGAGGGCCAAAACTGATCAAAGTCGACCTGAGAACCAACCAAGTTGTCAGGACGATATTGATCGATCGAGAAGCGCTGGAGCCGGAGACCTACCTCAACGACGTGAGGTTTGTGCTGCCTCCAGAATCTCCCGGATACGCCTTTATCAGCGATTCATCCGCGAAAGGTGGCATTATCGTTGTTGATCTGGGTAATGGAGAAAGCTGGAGAAGACTGAGCAACACACCATTCACGCGCTCTGACCCAGGCTTTGTGCCGATTGTGGAGGCTCAGGTGCTGATGCTGCGAGAACATGGAAAGCCCCCAAAGCGCTTTGAGGTTGGGTCTGATGGAATTGCTGTATCAGCAGATGGGAAAAAGCTCTATTTCAGGTCGCTCACCAGTCGACACCTTTACAGCGTTCCTACGAACGTCCTGATCGACCGGAACATGGGTGAAAGGGATATCCAGAACCTGGTGGTTGATCACGGTCAGGTCTCTGGGGCTTCCGACGGTCTGGAAGCCGATGCGAGTGGCGGAATCTACCTCACTGATTATGAACACAATGCCATTCACCGGTTCACTGGTTCTGCGGCAACGATGGAAACCATCATGTACAAAGCTGAAGCGGTTTGGCCAGACAGCTTGTCGCTTGCAGACGATGGGTACCTATATTTCACCGCAAACCAGTTAAATCGGCAGGCACAGTTTCACCAAGGGATCGACAAACGAATACAACCCTATATGGTTTTCAGGATTAAGACAAACCAAAAGCCGATACGACAAGCGGATCATCGCAACAGCACACGAGGGATACAGCCTTGAAATCGCCGGCAGGTGCGCCATCGAGCGAGCGCCTCCGACACAGAGATCGCTGGATCCTGGCCCTTCTAAGTGTTGCAGGAGTGCTGATCACCTTGAAAGCGCCCACGCTCTTTCTAGGGATCAGGATTCTGCTGGGGTCTTGCTGTTCATTGATCGCTCTCCTGTTGTATCGCTCCTACTGGGGGCTGGCGGTAGCCGTGCCCTCATCGCTGGCCACCATCTTGATGTTTGGTGATCCGCTCACGGCGATCAGGCTCCTTGGAGAGATGGGAGTGATTAGTTGGATTAACAGAAAAAAAGAATCGGATCACGCCATCAGAAGCGGGCGAGTAATTCGGCACGTGGTTGCTTATGCACTCTTGATCGGATGTCCATTTCTGTTTCTCACGGAAACCCATCTGCATGGCACCCCGAGCGATGTAGCACTGACCCTCACGTACAAGAACTTTATCAACAGCACATTCAATGTTCTCCTTGCCTATGCAGGATATTCATGGATTGAACTTCGCCGCAACAAACGCGTCGAGGGCAGCGAACACAGAATCTCAATCAAAACACTAACGAGTGTCATCTTGATGCTCGGATGCATCCTATTAAGCTACAGCTTGATCACACGTGAGTTCCTGATCGCATCCGATCGTGGTCAGATGATGATCATTCAAAGAAACCACAGCCTGGCCTCGCTGATTCAGCGGGTCCATCTGACCGACCCCATTGAGGAGGTCAACGATCTCGCCGATTTACTCGTGGAACCGGTCAATGAGGCCGCTCCAAAAGAAAAGCCGAAGCGAAACAAACAGAATGAATATGACATAGACTTACGAAACGGCCGACTCGTGATCTCCAAACCCAAAGACGAAAGGGAGGTTTGGTACACCCTGAAGCTAAAGGGAAAGCAAGAGCCATTGACCTATACAGACTCGTTCTTCTCAAAGAAGCTGCCAAGGCTCTCAGAGTATCAGCATCTCCGGATGATCAGCCCACAACTGAAGATCATGACCCCAACCGTTGGCTCAAGGCTAGACAGGCTGATGGGTGGCTACTGGGTCTATTCACATCCAAACAACAACTATGGTGAGCCCAGCGATATCAAGATTTACACGCATCTCGATGGCTTCATTACCAGCCTATCCGCCTCAAGTAATGCCGCTTTAAAGCTATTAGCGGAGGTGGTCCTAATCGCACTGCTGGTTAGCAATGTGATCGCTAATCGATTAACGCATGAGTGGATCGCAATCATCCCCAAACACCAGGGAGAAAGCGCCGCAGGAAACCTGGAAGAGCCATACAGGCAATCACCCATTGTTGAAATCAACTCGTCTGTTAAAAGCATCAACGAACGCACAGCCGAGATTATTGCTGCAAAGAAACAGATTGAATACCTCAATGCAATCACACAGCGCCAGCTGAGCACTGCCGCTGAAATCCAGCGCTTCTTTCTGACTGGATCCTTTCCGCAGAACCTCTCTTATGAGGTGAGTGGTTTAACTAGGCCCGCATACGATGTGGGGGGAGATTGGTATGACGCGTTCACGATGAATGGACATTCCTTCTTTGTTGTTGCTGACGTTTGCGATAAGGGTGTTGGGGCCGCTCTATTCATGTCGGTCTTCCGCACGCTCATTCGCTACAGCACTCTGTTCAGCTTCAAACAAGGCCAGATTCCCGACGTGCAAAGAGCAATGGTGGATGTGATTAGCGATGTCAACCACTATATGAGCTCAAATCATGGAAGTTGCATGTATTTCGCAACCGTCTTCTTTGGACATGTTGACGAAGAGACTTCAGAACTCAGCTACGTTTCGGCAGGCCATGAAACAGCGCTGCTCAGAAGGTGTGATGGAAACTATTTGCAACTCGAAGCAACCGGGCCAGCCCTCGGAATTTTTGATGGTGCCGTCTACGGCAGCTCTTCGGTGCAGTTTGAAGCAGAGGAGACTATTCTCGCCTACTCCGATGGAGTGACAGACGCCCGCAACCCAAGTGGAGAGCGGTACGGCATGGATCGGCTGAAGCAGTTTTTCGACAGCCACCATCTGCAAACAGTAGAGGATATGCAAAAAGATCTCCTCCAAAGCCTTGATGAATTCATGCAAGGTACTGAACAGTTTGACGACATCACAATGATGTTCATCAAACGAACGAATTCTGATCATCACTAAACCATCACCAGGCCCTTGACGACCGATCTTCCAAGCGCAGGATCAGGTGCCTCAAGGAAACATAACCACAACGTAAACTTCTGAAGCAGTCAGCCCAGACCCATTAAAGTGCAAGGATATTCAAGCCAGATGCAATGCCTACACCGGGTACTTTTGAGGCACTTAAAGCAGCGAAGACCATCGGCTCCGCCAATCTTTCTGCCTGGGGCGAGGGATACAATGCAGATGAATACTTGAATGTGTTACCGAATCCGGATCAACAGCTCATCATGAATGATGGCTGGAGCCAGTGGCAGAGGGGAAATAACGGACATCGCAAGGGCAAGTTCTCAAAAACATCGCGAAACGGTAGTTACTATTCAAGCTGGGGGCCAAGTAAGAATCTGGATGTAACCCTGCGAATGTCAACCCTGGATCGCCAAACCATTCAGGGCCTTGGCAGAATCATGGCTAATCAGGATGGAGGAGAATTTAATAGCGTTTATGACACTTCATTCTGGCAATACAACAAACAGGTCGCAGGACCATTGCTGGTTGCAAATCCAGGAGATCACATCAGGATTAGACTAATTAATGATCTGAAGGTCGAGCAGCAGATTATTGAGGAAAATCCTCATGCTTACAAAACTAATCTTCATGGACATGGTCTGCACGTCTCACCAGGAGGGAACAGTGACAATGTTTTGATCACACTGGATCCAGGTGAAACATGGGATGTTTCGTGGAAGTTGCCGAAGAATCATATGAGCGGCCTGAACTGGTCACACCCTCACTACCATGGATCAACGTCACTTTCTATTGCCAAAGGTCTTGCGCTGCCACTTGTCATCCTACCGAAATCGTCAGAAGCGAAGAATGCGTATGACCCCACTCAGGAAGATTTCTTTCTTCTCACCCTGCAAACATGGGCATTGGCGCAACAGGAACGAGCAGCATCTCCAACTGACCCACTGAACCAAGACCCAAGTGGCAAAAGCTGGACCATCGGTACGCCTCCAAAGAAATACAAAGATTCGAATGGTGAGTATTACAAGTATTCGCCAGCAAGATTCAACGGAAACAATTACTATCCCGTAGACAAATATAATCCCGCCAAGCCCTCAACTTACGGTGATGGCGTTGGGCTGATGCCGAATGAAAACGCGATACATACCGTTAACGGCTACTACAATCCCACTCTGCAGGTTGAAACTGGGAACTGGGCAACATTTCTATTTGAGAACTTCTCCCTTAACTCAACACATATTATTCAACTGATTCGACGCGATGAATCAGGCAACTTATCACTTGAAAACACCACAATTCTGGGTACTGACGGGGACCTATCACACTGGGTTTCACCTGAGCAGATCGACCAACTACCGCTCTTGATGCCGGGCGGGAGAGCTGGAATCCAGCATGCATTCAAGAAACCCGGGGATTATTTCTTTATCTCGAACGCCAGCCAGGAAGTGCTTGGCGACTTGGCTCCAGTGCTCAGCAACGTTCCCATTGGTGATGGTTCAACCTACCTGGGATTCAATGATGGTTTTCAGATCACACCATCGCAGGTTCTGGCCACAGTACGAGTCACGGGCGAGGAGCTCACAGAAGTTCCACCCCAGCCCAAGCCATGGACGTCCCTTTACCGTCAATACGATCAGAGCCAAGCGCTGCGAGCAGAGGTTGCAGAAAACAACGTTAGCCGAGAACGTCAATTTGATTGGCTAAGCGGTGCACCCAAAGGCAAAGAATTCAATAATCCCGAAACCTGGGAAGGAACTTGGACCATCAACGGGCAGTACTGGTCGCATGCGGCGGATAAGCAACCAACGCTGACGACCACCATGCTCGACACTGTTGAGCGTTGGCGCGTCAGAAACCTCTCGGCCGGCCGTGTTACCACCAACCTCAGTGGGAGTGAGTCATACAACGTGGTGGGCCAGTCTCATCCCTTTCACATCCACGTCAATGAGTTTCTGATCGAAAGTATCAATGGTCTCAACGTTTCTTCTGACCCCAATCTCAACCAGGTTGGCGATAGCTTCTACAGTACTTACCTGGATAATCTTCTCCTAGGTCCACGCTATCTCAAGGGGACAGCAACGGCCGACAATCCCTACGGAACGCCAGGGTCGAATGGTTCATCCGATGAGCCCTTTGTGGCGGATTTACTGCTGGAATTTAAAGATTTTCCGGGTCTTTTTATGGATCACTGCCATCTTCTCTTCCACGAAGATGCCGGAATGATGGTGGCTGTTCAAACGATTCTCAATACCAACTCATCCTGGCTGGTTGCTGATTCTACTGCGAATAACAACGACATCACCATCAGCTTGGCCAGTGATACTAAGCAAGCATTTAGCTTTAGTCCCTATCAACGCAATGGCGAGGACGCAGGGATCAAAGGTATCAATGCGAGCTCTGGCGACATCAATGCCGATCCTCGCAGGTTCACCTCAGGAGCGAATGGGAACACCGTCAACGTTACTGACAATATTGCCGATATTGCTACCCTTCAAAAGTCGCTGACCAAAGATTCAGGATCCTTCTCGATTCATGTTTACGATGGTGCCGCGCTCAAGCGTGCCTGGAATCGCCCCAATGGTAATAACCCGAGCCCAATCTGGACAATCGCTCCCTTCAAAACCATCAATACAACCAAGCGAGATGCAACAGATTTAGCGGTCGGCGACATCAATGGTGACGGATATGACGACATTGCAGCGTCACTGGGAAGCCGTAGCCGCCGGGGAATCGTGGAGATCTATAGCGGTGAAGATCGCAGCCTTTTGGCACGCCTGACTCCATTCTCAAGAGGGAAGGAAAAGACAGCCATCAACCTTGACATCGGCGATGTCAACGCCGATGGATTTGCTGATCTTCTCACGGGCCAAGGTAAGGGAGGCCGAGGACGGGTGGAGGTGTTCAGCGGCATCAAACTCTATGAACAGCTCAAGCAGGCTGGAGGCGATCCTCTGACCGGACAGAAAGCCACACGTGAAGCCCTGCTATTCGACGATGTTTTTCAGCCTTATGGAAAGACTTACAAAGGAGCAATCGATGTGGCAGCCAGCTACGCTCTTCCCAGGGGGTTTGACCCCAATCAGATTCACCAGACTCCATCAGCCAATATCACCACTCTGAAGGTTGGAGCTACTGGAAGTGCAACGAACCCGAGTATTCAAAACTGGCTCTTTACGGGTGGGGGCCATGGTGAGGCGGATCATCAAAGTCATGACCATGCCGGGCATCAAGCTAGTGCGACCTCGAGTGTGACCTACACCAGCGGCTACAACACCAGCACGCCCTACGTTGCACTCCGCGCGCAGTACATCGACTTGCCATCAGGCCTGAGGGGCCAAGCAACACTCCTTGGCACAACTGCCAATGGTCAGCAGGACATCCTTTACCTGCCGGATACAGCCATGCAGAGCGGAAGTCGCAACACCTTCGACAGCACCACTACATCCTGGAACCCATCCCTCTTGGGCTGAACAACTGGCTCAATGGATTAAGAGCTGATACGCCGCATTCACCTGGCGAAAGACAGCAGCATCCCCACCGACATCGGGGTGATGCTGCTTGACTAACCGGCGGTGGGCCTTCTTGATCGCCTCGCGCGAGGCGCCCCAGGCCAGGCCCAGCTGCTGGTACGCCGCGGCGCGGCGCGGATCGCTACCGGGGGGTGGACCAGGGGGCGAGGCCCCGGCGGCTTGTGGCCCGCTGGAGCGAGCCCCCGCCGCCCCGCGTGAACGGCTTCGCTGCTCCAGCCGCTGGCACTGCTGCCGCAGCTCGGCCACCACGCGGCGAGGCTCATCCGCCAACCACTCCCGGGCGCTGACGCCATACACGGCAAAGGCCGCCCGCAGCGCCTGCTGCTGCTTGCTGTTGAGGCCATGCAGGGCCTGTTCCAGATCACGCCCCAGCCCAGGTGCCAAACGATCGAGCCGCTGCTCAAGGCTCAACTGCGGCAGAAAGCTGGAGCGATTCAGGTGAGCGATCAGGCCCATCAGCCCATGGCCTTCATCCCCGGCCCGCAGCTGCGTCCAGCCCGGTTGCTGGGTGAGCTGGCGGGCCCAGTGCACCGCCTCAGCGTGGCTGACCCACTGGGGTTTAGCCGTGGCGGCACGCGGGTCACGCTCCAGTCGCTCATAGCGATCGAGCAAGCGGCGCAGGCGCAGCACCTCCTGCTTGAGGGCTGCGTTCTCCTCAAGCAGGGCATCGAGATTGCCGGTGATCGGCCGCGACGAGCGCCCGCCAGACGGCCAATCCCGTGGATCAAACCCCATGGACTCCCGCCGCCAGCCTCAACGCTGCCGGGTTCGGGACACTGCGCTGCGCGCTTCACCGCGGGGAGCGCGTCCGCGCCCTGCCGCGCCGCCGCCGCCACCACCGCCGCCGCCCGGGCCACCGCGACGGCCACCGCCGCCGCCGCCGCGGCCGCGACCGCCACTGAGATCCAGCGGAGGAGCCGAGTGGATGGTGCGCTCAAAGCCCGGCACCTCCTGCTTCGGCAGGGGGTTGCCGATCAACCGCTCAATCGCGCGCAGCAGCTCATGCTCTTCCGCCGCCACCAGCGACACGGCATGGCCATTGCAGCCAGCGCGGCCGGTGCGGCCGATGCGGTGCACATAGTCCTCCGCCTGGTTGGGCAGATCCAGATTCACCACGTGGGGGAGCTGGTGGATGTCGATGCCGCGAGCGGCGATATCGGTGGCCACCAGCACGCGCAGATCACCGCTCTTGAAGCCGGCCAGCGCCCGGGTGCGGGCACCCTGGCTCTTGTTGCCATGGATCGCCGCGGCCGCCATGCCCTCCTGGGTGAGGCGATCGGCGATGCGGTTGGCGCCGTGCTTGGTGCGGGAGAACACCAGCACCTGCTGCCAATCGTTGCTCTTGATCAGATGGCAGAGCAGATCGGGTTTGCGCGCCATGTCGCACGGATGGAGCAGATGCTCCACCGTGGTGGCGGTGCGATTTTCTGGCGTGGCCTGGAGCTGCACGGGGTTGTGCAGCAAACCGGTGGCCAGCTTTTTGATGGAAGCTTCGAAGGTGGCCGAGAACAGCAGGTTCTGCCGCTTCGCCGGCAACAGCGCCAGGATTTTCTGGATGTCGCGGATGAAGCCCATATCGAGCATGCGATCGGCTTCATCCAGCACCAGGATTTCCACCCGGTTGAGCTTCACCGCGTTCTGCTGCGCCAGATCCATCAAGCGGCCGGGGGTGGCCACGAGCACATCGGCACCGCCGCGCAAGCGCATCATCTGGGGGTTGATCTTCACCCCGCCGAACACCACATCGGAGCGCAGATCGAGGTGGCGCGAATAAGCCGCCACGTTTTCGCCCACCTGGGCCGCCAGCTCACGGGTGGGGGTGAGCACCAGGGCCCGCACCACGTTGTTGCGGGCGTGGGGGCCGTGGCGCAACCGCTCCAGCATCGGCAGGGTGAAGCCCGCAGTTTTGCCGGTGCCCGTTTGCGCCGCCGCCATTACATCGCGGCCATCGAGCACCGCCGGGATGCACTGGGCCTGAATCGGCGAGGGGTTGGTGTAGCCCTTCTCCAGCACCGCCTGCACGATCGGCCGACCCAGGCCGAGGGCAGTAAAGGCTGAGCCATTGAGCTCCTCTTCCGTCACGATGCGGGCCGATCCAGAGGAGGGTGCGGTGCCCGTCAGGCTGATGCGCCGGATGGGCTGCCGCGACGGGCGTCCTGTGCGCTGCTCCTGTCCCGGAGCTGGGTGGGTGGAGGAGGAGATAGGGAACCAGCGCTTGGAACCTCACCCTACGGGCGTGGGGGCATCGGCAATTCCGTGTAAAGGGCGCGGGCCTGATCCAGGGTGAGCGCCAGATCGTGATCACTGAGATCACAGGCTTCCGGCCAGTGGGCCTGCAGCCAGCGGCGGAAGCCAGCTGGGTCGTCAAGGAAGAAGGCCTCCTGAGCTGCCAACACCCGGAACTTGAGGAACTCCAACAGCCGTGCGCGCAGCCGCGCCG
The DNA here is from genome assembly GCA_016882585.1 of Cyanobacteria bacterium M_surface_7_m2_037. Lineage (GTDB taxonomy): Bacteria > Cyanobacteriota > Cyanobacteriia > PCC-6307 > Cyanobiaceae > Vulcanococcus. Next base: position 8,101 of record VGPP01000017.1, on the reverse strand, counting down.
GCTGAATCAGGCGGCAGCGGCGCCCATCCACCCACAGATGGAACTGCTCACCGGGCACGAGCGCTCCCAGGGGCGGGGCCAGCACTTCCAGTAGCGCCGCCGGCTGGTGGTGGGCCTGCTTGGTTTCCGGGTGGGGGTAATAGATCAGGCCATCCACCGCAGCGAGGCGCGCATCCAACGGCTGCAGCCGGCAGCGCCAGAAGGAGAACGTCTCCGGGGGATGGCGATCGCTCCAGAGCAGCTGCTCCACCTGGTGATCGGGCTGGCGCAGGCGCCATTCGCCGGGGCTGAAATCGAGATTGAGCGTGGCCTGCTGATACGGGCTGAGGTCGATGCCGTGGCGCGCAAACAGCGGGGCCTGCAGGCTGATGGTGCCGGCGGGGTAGGGGCTATCGGCAGCCCGGCCCGACGCCACACCATGACCGGCCACACAACGGCCGATGTGCGCTGCCTGGAAATCGGTTGCCATGGTGATCTCACCCATCACGGCTCCGCTGCCGCCGTGGTGTCTGGGGCAGAGGTGTGATGCGCGCAGCGATCGCAGGGCCCCTCCGGCAGCACGGCGCAGCGCAGCAGGGGGCTGCGCGCGTTGTAGGTGCAACTGGGATCCCCGATCACCCAGCGGCCCTGCCACCAGCGGGCATCGGCGGGCTGCTTCTGGGCCTTCACCTGCAAGGCAATGCAGCTGAGCTCGTAGCGACCGCTGCGCAGCTGATAGCGGTGATGACGCTGCAGCACCAGAAAACTGCGGTCATCCACCACCAGCCAGCGGCCGGGCTGGGGGATGTCGTCGAGGTCGAGGCGTTCGAGCAAGCGGTTGCTGCCGGCCTGACGCAATTCCACGTGCATGCCGTTCAGGGGGTGAGTTCGCCGGGATCAGCGGTGGGGAAGCGGCTGGAGAAGCCCCACAGAAAGAGCATCCCCACCAAGGCCAGCAGCACCCACTCCGGCGGAACCAGGTTTGGCGCCGCCAGGCGAACCAGCAGCCGCACACCCACCAGGCCCACCGCCAGATAGCCCGCCGTTTCGAGATGACGAAACACGCTGAGCCAGCGGATGAACAGCGCCGAGGTGAGCCGCAACGCCACCACGCCAATCACCCCACCCGCCATCACCAGCAGCAGGTTGTCGCTCACCGCCACCGCCGCAGCCACGCTGTCGAGGGAGAAGGCGAGATCGGTGAGCGCGAGGGTGCCCACCACCGCCAGCAGACCGCGGTCGTGATGGGGAGAACCCGGCTCGGGAGCGTGATCGGGCTCCGCTTCCGCAGCCGCCTCGCCTGCGGGCAGCAGGTTGCTGATGCAAAGCCAGAGCAGATAAGCCGAGGCCAGCAGCTGCAGCGGCCAGAAATCGAGCACCCAGCGCGCCACAGCGATCAGCAACAGCCGAAACACCAGCGCCAGCCCCAAACCGAGGTTGAGCGCCTGGCCCTGTTGGCGTGGATCGCGCAGTTGCCGGGAGATCGCAGCCAGGGCAATGGCGTTGTCGGCCGAGAGCACGGCTTCCAACGCCACCAGCAACGGCAACAGCAGCAGCAATTCACCCCACTGATCAGCCGCCTGGATCAGAGGTGAAAGAGAAGGAATCGACTCCGCTTCCATCGCGCCGTGCAGAGGATTCCTGAAGCGGGCAGTCTAGAAACGATCAACGCCCTGCCCCGCTGATGCAGACCCCCCCGGTGCTCAAGGTGCGCCTCGTGCACGCAGAGCCCGGCCAGCGGGTGGTGCAGGCGAGCGCCTGGCAGGGCACCAGCTGCCTGGGCAGTGCCCTCGGTGAAGCGGCCGGTGCGGAGGAGGCGGAAGAGCGGGCGATCGCCCGATTGCAGCAGCGCCTGGTGGCTGCGTCCCCGACTGGAGCCCCAGAGCCGGCCGCAGCTCCAGCGGCGAATGCAGCGGTTCGCCATCCAGTGATCCGGCCAGCAGCCACGCCAGCAGCTCCCCCCTTGGTGGAAACCATCGAGCCGGTGCAGATCGCTGGGCCGGAGCCCCAATCGCCGCCCCAGCCCAGCCTGTTCAGCGCAACCGAAGCAAGCCCCCCAGCCGAACCACTCCCCCTAGGGGGCACCGTGGAACCCCCGGCTGATCCCGAAGACTGGAGCGATGAGCTAGCCGAGCTCGATGTGCAACTGCAGCGCATCGGCTGGGATCGCAGCCAGGAGGGGCAGTACCTGCAGCGGGCCTTCGGCCACCCCAGCCGCAATCGGCTCACGGCCTATGCCGATCTGGTGAGCTACCTGCGCTGCCTGCGCAGCCTGAGCCATGGCTGCGATCCCAACAGCGCGCCCGTGCCCCTGCGCCGCAAAGACCTGCTCGAGCAATCCGATCAACTGCTGCGCAGCCTGCAATGGGATGCCAGCCGCGGCCGGGAGCTGCTGGAGCAGACCTTTCAGCTGAGCAGCCGTCAGCAGCTGAGCGATGAGCAGCTGCTGCAGTTCAACATGCTGCTGGAAGAATCGCTGATGAGCGCGGCCGGAGCCTGAGCCAACCGATGCCCCGCTACGCCCTGCTGGAGCACACCGGCGCCCCAGACGATCCCAGCGGCTGCCACTACGACCTGCTGCTGGAGACCGGTGACCATTGCCGCACCTGGCGGTTGGCCCGCAAACCCGCTGCCGGCGAACCAGCCCAAGCCGCTGTGGAGCTGGCCCCCCATCGCCTGGTGTGGCTCACGCCGCGCAGCGCTGCCGTTTCAGGCGGGAGAGGCTGGGCCCGCGGCATCGCCCATGGCCACTACGCCGGCACTTTGCCCAGCAATGCCCACACGCCGGTGAGGGTGCAGCTGATGGATGGTGCGCTCAAGGGATGGCTCCAGCTGGAGGGTGGCTGCTGCGGGCTGGAGCCATGCCCAACCCCAAGCGGCAATGTGCCGTGATCAGCCGAACACCGAGCTGCAGGTTGTCCTGATTCGCGTAGGCCTCTTCCTCTAAAGCCCGCTCCAGAGCCGTGCTGTTGCGGTAGAGCGGTTCTTGCAGGTGGCGCCGCGCTGCACCCTGCACCTGCCGCGATAGGCCGAGCAACTTCGGGTGGGCGCTGAGGGCCCCGTTGCGACAGCTCTGGGCCACGTGAATGGCTTCGTGGTTGAGCACCCGAGCAAATTCACGGCTGCCTTTGGAAGGAATATTGGGGCGAATCCGCAACACGCCCCGGGCTGGGTCCCATTCACCCGCCGCACCCTGTTTGCGGGGCGGGCCCAGCAGCACCGTCACACCCGAGTGCCGCATCTGCGTGAGCAACTGGCGGATCACCGATCGCTCCAGCGCGAACGTTGGCGGATCCCGCATCAAAGCCTTGATCTGCTCCAGGGTGAGCGGTTGCTCATCCGGGCGCTTTTGATACACGTAGCGGGTGCCACCGCCGGGAATCGGCTCCGCCCGCGGCACCCAGGCCCGATCACCGGCACCCAGCTGAGCGAAGAGGCCCTGCTCGCGCTCAGGGGTGAGCACAAAGTCCCCACTGGATGCCAGGGCCTGGGGGTTCGGGCGCTCCGCCAGAAGGCTCAGGGCCGCGCCACCTACCAACAACAGCGCCAGCGCTGCAACCCTGCTCAGGCAACCGAAGCGAGGTGGAGCGCTGGCCATCCACCCATTCTTGCGAGGATGCCTCGCTGTGCCGATTGAGCTCCATGCCCCTCACCGCCCTGGTGCGTCAGCTGCAGCAGGCTCCGCTCACCGGTGAGGTGCTGCAGCGCAGCCAGCGCCCGGAGCGGCTGCGGTTGAGCGGTGCCGGGCGCGGGGCACGGGCCCTGGTGAGCAGCGCCCTGGCCGGCGCGGCCGAGGCGCCCTTGCTGGTGCTGGTGCCCACCCTGGAAGAAGCAGGCCGCTGGGCCGCGCTGCTGGAGCTGATGGGCTGGAGCAGCGCTCAGCTCTATCCCACCAGCGAGGGCAGCCCCTACGAACCGTTTGATCCCACCAGCGAAATCACCTGGGGCCAGCTCCAGGTGCTCAGCGAACTGCTGGACGCAACCGGCGGCCAGCGGCTGGCCATCGTGGCCACCGAACGGGCACTGCAGCCGCACCTCCCACCGCCGGCAGCCCTCAAGGCCCAGTGCCTGAGCCTGCGCAAGGGCGACACGGTGGATCTCGAGCAGCTGAGCGACACGCTGACGCGCCTGGGCTACGAGCGGGTGACGGCGATCGAACAGGAGGGCAGCTGGAGCCGCCGCGGCGACATCGTGGATGTGTTCCCGGTGAGCGCCGAGCTGCCGGTGCGGCTGGAATTTTTCGGGGAGGAGCTGGAGAAGCTGCGGGAATTCGATCCCGCCAGCCAGCGCTCCCTCGATCCGATCGAGGTGGTGCGCCTCACCCCCAGCGGCTACGGCCCGCTGATCGCAGAAGCCCTGCGCGAGGGCATGCCCGATGGGCTGGATCAGCTGCTCAGCCCGGAAGCGCTGGAGCAACTGCTGGAGGGCGGCACACCGGAAGGGATGCGCCGGCTGATGGGCCTGGCCTGGAGTGAGCCGGCCTCACTGCTCAGCTATCTCCCCGCCAACACGCTGATCGCCGTGGATGAACGGCGCCATTGCCTGGCCCACGGCCAGCAGTGGTTCGATCACGCCAGCGACCACCACAGCGAAGTGAGCGCCGAGCTGGGTGTGGAGCTGCCGGCGGTGCTGCATCGGGCACCCGAACAAGCGCTCGCCACCACCGAAGCCTTCGCCGGTTTCGATCTGGCGGAGCTGCATGAAAGCGACAGCCACGCCAACAGCTTCGATCTGGCGAGCCGGCCCGTGCCGGCTTACCCCAACCAGTTCGGCAAGCTCGCCGAGCTGATCAAGGGCTTCCAGCGCGACAAGGCCAAGGTGTGGCTGCTCTCAGCCCAGCCCACCCGGGCGGTGGCGCTGCTGGAGGAGCACGACTGCATCAGCCGCTTCGTGCCCAACCCGGGCGATGTGGCCTCGATCGATCGGCTGATCGAACAGAACACGCCTGTGGCCCTGAAAACCAAGGGCACCGCAGAGCTGGAGGGCTTGCAGCTGCCGGCCTGGAAGCTGGCGCTGATCACCGACCGGGAATTCTTCGGCCAGCAATCGCTCACCGCCACGGGCTACGTGCGCCGGCGCCGCAAGGCCGCCAGCCGCACGGTGGATCCCAACAAGATGCGGCCTGGCGATTTCGTGGTGCACCGCAACCACGGCATCGGCAAATTCCTCAAGCTCGAGAAGCTGGCAATCAGCGGCGAATCGCGCGACTACCTGGTGGTGCAGTACGCCGACGGCCTGCTGCGGGTGGCGGCTGACCAGCTGGGCAGCCTGGGCCGCTATCGCGCCACCACCGAGCAGCCGCCTGATCTCAACCGCATGGGCGGCACCGCCTGGAGCAAGGCCAAAGAGCGGGCCCGCAAAGCGGTGCGCAAGGTGGCGCTCGATCTGGTGAAGCTCTACGCCGAGCGTCACCAGGCCGCGGGCTTCTGCTTCCCCGCCGATGGCCCCTGGCAAAGCGAACTCGAGGAGTCGTTCCCCTACGAACCCACCCCCGATCAGCTCAAGGCGATCGCTGATGTGAAGCGCGACATGGAAAAACCCCAGCCGATGGACCGGCTGGTGTGCGGCGATGTGGGCTTCGGCAAAACCGAAGTGGCGATTCGCGCCATCTTCAAAGCCGTCACCGCCGGCAAGCAGGTGGCGATGCTCGCGCCCACCACGGTGCTGGCGCAGCAGCACTGGCGCTCCCTGTCTGAGCGTTTTGCGCCCTATCCGATCAAGGTGAGCCTGCTCAACCGGTTCCGCACCGCCGGCGAACGCAAGGCGATCCAGGAAGGGCTGGGCGAAGGCACGGTGGATGTGGTGGTGGGCACCCACCAGCTGCTGGGCAAGAGCACCACGTTCAAACAGCTGGGCCTGCTGGTGGTGGATGAGGAGCAGCGCTTCGGCGTGAACCAAAAGGAAAAGATCAAGGCCCTGCGCAAAGACGTCGACGTGCTCACGCTCTCGGCAACGCCGATCCCCCGCACCCTCTACATGAGCCTCTCGGGCGTGCGCGAGATGAGCCTGATCACCACGCCGCCGCCGCTGCGCCGTCCGATCAAAACCCACCTCGCCGCCCTCGATGAAGAAGCGGTGCGCAGCGCCATCCGCCAGGAACTCGACCGCGGCGGCCAGATCTTCTACGTGGTGCCCCGGGTGGAGGGGATCGAAGAGGTGGCCGAGCGGCTGCGGTTGATGATCCCGGGCCTGCGGCTTCTGGTGGCCCACGGACAGATGGCCGAGGGCGAGTTGGAGAGCGCCATGGTGGCCTTCAACGCCGGTGAAGCCGATCTGATGCTCTGCACCACGATCGTGGAAAGCGGCCTCGACATCCCGCGCGTTAACACGATCCTGATCGAGGACGCCCACAAGTTCGGCCTGGCTCAGCTGTATCAACTGCGCGGCCGGGTGGGCCGCAGCGGCATCCAGGCCCATGCCTGGCTCTTCTATCCCGGTGATGCCTCCCTGAGCGAGGCGGCGCGGCAGCGGCTGCGGGCCATCCAGGAATTTGCCCAGCTGGGCAGCGGCTACCAGCTCGCCATGCGCGACATGGAGATCCGCGGCGTGGGCAACCTGCTGGGGGTGGAGCAGAGCGGCCAGATGGAAACCATCGGCTTCGACCTCTACATGGAGATGCTCCAGGAATCGCTGGCCGAGATCCAGGGGCAGGACATCCCAGCTGTGGACGACACCCAGATCGATCTGCCGATCACCGCCTTCATCCCCGGCGACTGGATCGCCGACAACGACGAGAAGATGGCCGCTTACCGCGCCGCGGCCGACTGCAACAGCCCGGATGCGCTGCTGCAGCTCGCCACCGACTGGGTGGATCGCTATGGAGCGATCCCGGCGCCCGTGATCTCCCTACTGCAACTGATGGAGCTGAAGCTGCTGGCCAAGCGCTGCGGCTTCTCGCGCATCAAACCGGAGAAACCCAACATCGCCCTGGAAACGCCGATGGAGGAGCCCGCCTTCCGGCTGCTGCGCCAGGGGCTGCCGCAGCACCTGCACGGCCGGCTGGTGTTCCAGGCCGGCTCCGGCACCACCTCGAAAGTGCTGGCCCGCGGCCTGGGGGTGCTGCCGATGGAGAAGCAGGTGGAGGAGCTGATGACCTGGCTCAAGCAGATGGCCGAGCAGGTCCCCGGCGCCGATGGCCTCACCGACGCCCAGCGCGCCGAGCAGCTCAAGGCCAAAAACGAAGCCGTGCTGGCGGTCTGAAGCCAAGCCAGCTGCAGGGCTGGCGCCCACTCAGACCAGCTCTCTCAGACGCGCAAAAGTCCGTTACAATTGTGAGAACTTCTGTTAAGGGCTCTCATGGGCGCTGGTCTGGGCGAGGTGATCGATCTGGGTTCCAGCTTCGGCAGCGGCGGCCTGAGCCTGATTTCCTCGCTCGTGGGCCTGGTGGCCCTGGGTGTGTTTGCCCTGCTGCAGGGCGATACCGGCAACGACGACGACGACTCCACCCCCGGTGGCGGCCTGATGCAGCCCGTGGGCAGCGCCGCCTGAGACCCTGCCCGAAAGCAGCAGCCTCAGCGGCTGCTGCCGGCTCCATTCAGTGCCGCCGGCACATTGGCGCTGGACGGGTTGTAGAGCTTGGCCTTCGTGACTCCATTGCTGGCCTTCACCTGCTTCAGCAGGGTGGATTCGGCAGCGCGGTACTGGCTGTCTTTGGCGGTGCCGAGATCTTCCAGGCGCAGCTTCTGAGCCTCCTGAGCCGAGATCTTGGCGCGCACATCCGGGTCGATGCCGTGCTTGTGGATGTCGCGGCCGTTGGGGGTGAGGTATTTGGCGATGGTCACGGTCATGCCGGAGCCATCGGAGAGGCCGCGCACCGATTGCACCAGGCCCTTGCCGAAAGTCTTCTCGCCCACCACCACAGCGCGGTGGTTGTCTTGAAGAGCACCAGAGAGGATTTCGCTGGCGCTAGCTGAGCCTTCATTCACCAGCACCACCAGCGGGCGCTGGGTGAGGGCGCGGCCATTGGCGCGCTTCGTGTCCTGGATACCGTCGCGAGTTTTGGTGGACACGATCACCCCCTCATCCATCCATTGGCGCGCAATGGCGATGCTGGCCATCAGCAAACCGCCGGGATTGCTGCGCAGATCGAGCACATACCCCTGCACGTTCTCGCCCTCGAGTT